>NZ_JBVYOF010000030.1:0-62191 GCF_056133985.1 Chryseobacterium sp. L12
GGTCCAACATTTACTTAAAAAACACCAGTCCTCCCCAAGGCGTAATCTCTTTATTGGTAAAGGATAGATCGAAATTCATCGGTTATTTTTTTCTACTGCTACGCAGTTGGATATTAGAATACTAAAAGACTCTTTTTTTTCTATTTCGGAATTTGGGTTTAAAAGAAGAGGGCTTTCCGGAAGTTTTTTTTTCTTTCTTCAGGATGTTACTAACTTGAAGCTTCAGTATTTAGTGTACGGCTTTCAGGTAGTTATTATAACCTCTTTTTTTTATTATTATTTTAAAACCATTCAATATAAAGAGGTGACCTTTCTATATCTCTCACTATTGCTGTCTTCCATTGGTTTTATTGGGATTTTCAACTGTGTGGATTATGTTGGAAAAAAAGAATTTATCGTATTTTTTCTTTTTGCCTTTTTTGTTTATCATCTTAGCAAAAATTCATTATCAAGGCTTAAAGAAAAGTCCGTAGTGGCTGGTCTTTTTACTGCCATGTTTTTCCATGAGATTACACTTTTTTTTATTCCTTATTTTTTAATTGCCTTATATTTAAAAAATCAGAAATGGGAATGGAAAAGATACATAAAGTATATTTTGGCAGTATTACTTCCTGCCGTGATTATTATTTTGTTCGGGAAAGAAATTAATGAAGGTCAGTCTTTAAAGATTCTGCAAGATCGTGGTGTGGTTCTCACGAAAGGTATTTTCTTTTGGAATATTGATGAAAGACAGTACATAAAAGAGCATTTTAATGAATATAGATTATATTTTCTGAGTTTGTTAATAAGTGTTTTTCATGTAGGATATTATTTAAAAAATCAAACTCAGCAAAAGCATCTGTCTATTTTGTTAGCAGGAGCTTTTTTATTCTCACTACCATTATTCTATCTAGCTATTGATTGGGGAAGATGGATGTACATTCATATGATATTCCTTATTGTTCTTTTCTCTTTGTTATTGAGAGATTCGGCACATTCATCGTCTTGTGAAAAATTGATTGTCAACAGGACATTCTGGGTAACATTGTGTATTGTTTTGTTCTCGTTAATGTATCGTGTTGAGATGTCGGGAAGAGGGTTTACTTTTGAAGGATTCTTCTACAGAACGCTATTTGTACCGTTTGAATTATTAAATAAAATGATTTGACAAAACCCATCTAATAAAAAAGCTTTACTTTTGCAAAAATTTTCAGTATGTCGAAAAATTTAGTAATCGTTGAGTCTCCGGCAAAAGCAAAAACTATTCAGAAATATTTAGGAAAGGATTTTGAAGTGAAATCCAGTTTCGGTCACATCCGTGATCTTCCTAAAAAAGGAATGGGAATTGACTTGTCTACATTCAGTCCCGATTACGAAGTTTCGGCCGACAAAAAGAAATTGGTTACAGAATTGAAAGCAGCCGTGAAAAAAGCCGATCTGGTTTGGCTGGCTTCCGATGAAGACCGTGAAGGAGAGGCTATTGCATGGCATTTGGCAGAAGAATTAAAACTAAAGCCGGAAAACAGAAAACGGATTGTTTTTCACGAAATCACCAAGAATGCTATTCTAAAAGCCATTGAAAATCCAAGAGATATAGACCAGAACTTGGTCAATGCACAACAGGCAAGAAGAGTTCTTGACAGAATTGTAGGTTTTGAGATGTCTCCCGTGCTCTGGAAAAAAGTAAAACCGGGGCTTTCTGCGGGAAGAGTACAGTCGGTTGCAGTACGTTTGGTCGTAGAAAGAGAGAAGGAGATCCGCAGTTTTGTTCCGAAAGCCAGCTTTAAGCTTGATGGTGTATTTTTAAATAAAACAGGTCAGGAAATTGCAGCAAAGCTTAAAAAAGATTTCGATAAAGAATCGGAAGCTGAAAATTTTCTTGAACTGGCTAAGACAACCGAATTTAAAGTTTTAAATGTTGAAACCAAGCCGGGAAGCCGTTCTGCATCTGCTCCTTTCACAACTTCTACTTTACAACAGGAAGCTTCTTCAAGATTAGGTTATAATGTGACCAATACGATGCGTCTTGCTCAGAGATTGTATGAAGAAGGATACATTACCTATATGAGAACTGACTCGGTAAACCTTTCTCAGGAAGCAATTGAGGGTGCAAAAAATCAGATTATTTCAGAATACGGAGCAGAATATTCTTCTCCAAGAAATTATACTACAAAATCTTCTTCTGCACAAGAGGCGCACGAGGCGATCCGTCCGACAGACTTTTCGGTAAAAACAATTGGTGATGCTCAGTTGAGTAAATTATACCAACTCATCTACAGAAGAACATTGGCTTCACAAATGTCGAATGCTAAAATTGAAAAAACTACCATCGAAATTGGAAATTCTAGACTTCCGCAGCATTTTGAAGCGCAGGGTGAAGTGATTATATTTGATGGTTTCCTAAAGGCTTACGGAATCGTAAAAACGGAAGATGAAGATGAAGAGAACAACGAAAAGCTGCTTCCAAAAGTAAGTGTTGGTGAAGTTTTAAGTTATAAAAAAATTACAGCTACAGAAAAGTTTACCAGACCAAGCGCAAGATATACCGAAGCGGGATTGGTAAGAAAGCTGGAAGAATTAGGAATTGGGCGTCCTTCTACATACGCGCCGACTATTCAGACCATTCAGAACAGAGAATATGTTGATAAGAGAGAGATCGAACCGCAAATAAGAGAAGTGGTGAAGATTTCTTTAGCCAATGATAAAGTTAAAAAAGAAGTTCTTGACGAAAAATTCGGGGGCGATAAAAATAAATTTGTTCCTACAGATATTGGAGAAGTGGTAAACGACTTCCTTACTGATAATTTTACAGAAATTCTTGATTACGGATTTACCGCAAGAGTAGAAGAAAGTTTCGACGAAATTGCCAATGGAGGTCAGAAATGGAAAGAAATGATGACGGATTTTTACTCCAAATTTCATCCAAAAATAGAAGATGTAGAAGAAAATGCAGACCGTGCTACCGGAGAAAGACTTTTAGGTGTTGACCCGAAAACGGGTAAAAATGTACACGCCAGAATCGGAAGATTTGGCGCCATGATTCAGATTGGTGAAACGGATGATGAAGAAAAGCCGACTTTTGCGTCATTAATGGCAGGGCAAAATATCGCAACCATTACTTTAGAAGAGGCTTTGGAGCTTTTTAAACTTCCTTTCGATCTGAAAGAAGTTGACGGAAATCCTGTCTCGGTAGGTGTAGGTAGATTCGGACCTTATGTGAAATGGGGCGAAACGTATATCAGTATTCCTAAAGGTGAAGATCCGCTTTCTGTAGATCAAAACCGTGCAGAGGAAATTATTACTGAAAAGAAGAAAGCTGACGCTCCTATTGCGACTTATAAAGGCGAACCGGTGACTAAAGGTAGTGGTAGATTTGGTCCGTTTATTAAGTATAAAGATATTTTTGTGAATGTTCCGAAGCGTTATGACTTTGATAACCTTTCCCAAAGCGACATCAACGAACTGATTGATGCTAAACTCGAAAAAGAAGCGAACCGTTATATTCAGCAATGGGAAAGCGAGAAAATATCTATTGAAAACGGAAGATGGGGACCTTTCATCAAATTCGGAAAAGCGATGTTTAAAATTCCGAAAAAAGCAGATGATACGAAGTATGAAAGCGATGAGCTGAAAGAAATTTCTCTGGATGACGTAAAAAAATGGATTACCGCCCAAGATCCGAAAGCGTTTGCTGAAAAGAAAAAACCTGCAGCAAAAAAGCCAGCTGTAAAAAAAGCAACAACAGCGAAAAAGCCTGCTGTTAAGAAACCATCAGCGAAGAAATAAATTATAAAAGCACAGATTAGTCTGTGCTTTTTTTCTCATTTTCAATATTATTAATAAATTCTTTTTCCTTTTCTGATTAGCATTCGCATTATTTTTCAAAAGACAATGTTATAAACGTGTTTAAGATTATCATTAATTCTTACTGCTCCATTTGTTTTAAAAGTTTAGTTTTGACTGGTAATATCAGCAGAAATTGCATTCGAAGATTTTAGGTAGGTTCTTTAGTTGAAAAAAGATTCTTTATTCAAAACGATTTCTTGGTTTTTGCTTGTGATAATTTTTATCTGTTGTTTCGCATTTAAGTAATTTCGAATTTCCTGAAATTTTTTAAAATCAGAAGCTTCGTGACCATCAATTGATTTTATAACATCACCTACCGATATTTCGTATTTTTTGACGTTATCGCTTTCCTTTATTATTTTAACAACTATTATTTTTCCGCCATTAACAAATAAGTTAAAGCCAAAACTTGAATAACGGTAAGGCTCTATGGTTCTTGAGGGAGAATAAATTTTATATTTTTTTGAAAACGGATCAATAATTAAATTTCCTATCTTCCTGAAGAACTGAAATCCTAAGGTTGCTGGGTAAATCATATTTTCCTGATTATCTGCGTATGGAGTGTGTCTTCTAAGCAAATAGACACCACCCAAATTGAATGTGTAATCATTGTCCAAAAATAGATTGATCTCGTTATTACCAATCCCGGCAACTCCAATAGCGCCCCAACCTTCGAAAGTCAACTTCTTTTTTCTACTGAAAAGTTTGTCAAAAGAATCTGTTTTTACCGTTAAATATTCATGAGTATTCCCGAAATCAATTTGTATTTCTATGGGTTTGTTGTTGACATAGGCATCTATTGTGTGATTATTGTTGTATTTACTTCCTAGAGAAAAAGGAATATCATATATTGTTTTATGTGTTATTTGATCCTTCGAAAAATGAAATTCATTATTGTCAAAATTAAAATCCCATATATATTGATTAATGATATCAGCTCCAAGAATTGCATCTATTTTCATTGGAAATACAGAAAGATCAGCGATATCAATAATAAGATCTGAAATTAATGTATCCCCAAATTGCAAAGACTTAAGAAGAGATTTGTTTACATCAAATTTTTTTCCGTTAGCATCAATCACTTCTGCCTTACCCTCTAATTTTTTTAAACTGTTTTCAGTGTAGAATGTTTGGTCAACTGTTGTTTTTGAAAATCCATTATCCCATACTATATTGGCTTCTCTGCCATTAATCATTCCTTTAAAAAGTATCAATCCGTCAATCTTAAAAGGTATTTTGTTTGATATTGCAGGTAATTGTGTGTAAAATTTACATTGAATACATGTAAAAATAAAAAGAAGAATTAAGAATCTTTTTTTCATGAACTGTGTTTTAGTTATTACAAATATAAAATAAAAGATTATCTACAATGGTAAATTTTTTATTTAGGCATGCTTCCTCATTTAATTTTAATATTTTTGACGATCAATAAGCACTCACAGACATGAATTTTGAAGACTTTATCATTCCGCCTCGGAATTTCAGGACAGAAAATTGGCAAATCGGGCATAAGATAACCAAAGAAATCAAAGAAGACAGCATCGTTCTTCTTTTTGTTTCTGATTACAGAGGAGCTAATGGTGATGCAGAAGTTCAGGATTTTACAGCTGTCAGAAAAGAGTTTTATAAGCTTTCTCAGCTTGATTTTGAAATTCCCGTTGTTGATTTGGGAGACTTAGTTTCCGGTAAGTCTGTAGAAGATTCTCATTATATTTTGCAGGAAGTTTTATCGGCATGTCATTACAAAAGAGCAATTCCCGTAATTATCGGCGGATCCAATGATCTTGCTTTTTCGCTTTTTTCTGCGCTTCATTTTCATCAGAAAAACATCAGTTACACACAGATCAGCAATATTATTTCGTTAAAACAAGGCGAAAATATTAATGAAAATACTTTTTTGAGTAGAATTTTAGGTTCAAAAAATTTTCAGATTAAAAATTATCATCATTTAGGCTATCAGAAGCATTTGAATGAAACAGATTCTGTAAAGCTAATCAAAGAAGTAGAATTTGATATTATCCGTTTGGCAGAAATGATGAATTCTACAGAAAAAACAGAACCTTTTTTTAGAAAAGCAGACTTGGTAACCGTAAATTGTGATGCTATTGAAAGTTTCAGTGACGCTTTTTCAATGAATCCTCAGGTAAATGGTCTCAACCGAAGAGAAATCTGTGCATATATGAAAGAGATAGGTTTGAGCGAAAACCTTAAATCTGTAGGTATTTTTAATTATAATATTTATTCGGAAAATCAGCTCAATCACCAGCTTTTAGCACAAATGATCTGGTATCTGATTGAAGGCATCAATATACAGCACTCACATCCGAAAGAAAGAAAATACGAAATGTTTTATGTATTGATAGAAGACCGGCAATATGCCTTTAAGCGAGATACGTTTAGCAATCTTTGGTATTTTGGCGATGATGATAATATTGAAAACTGCATTCCGTGTTCCAGAAAAGATTTTGACGAAGCCAAAAAAGGCTGGCTGAGTCCAAGATTTACAAAATCATAAGCAATGATGAATGTTCCCCCCAAAGTTTCAGTAATTGTTCCGGTTTATAATGTAGAAAATTATTTGGCTAAATGTCTGGATTCTCTTGTTAATCAGACTCTTGTTAATATCGAAATTATAGTCGTGAATGATGGAAGTATGGATGCTTCGGAAGGTATTATTCAGCAATATTCAGCAAAATATCCTGAGAAAATTAAATCTTTTACCAAAGAAAACGGTGGACTGAGCGATGCGAGAAATTTTGGAATTGATAAGGCAACGGGAGATTATTTCGGATTTGTAGACAGCGATGATTATGTTAATGAAACTATGTTTGAAGAAATGCTGAGTCTGGCTGAACGGCATAATGCCGAAATGGTGATCTGCAACATTCAGAAAGTTGATGAGAACGGAAATATTACCCAAAAGCTTACACAGATCCCAAATATGCCTGAGAAGATTGATTTGGAAAATAATTTTTCGGTCTTTTCAGATTTAAGTTATTTTTCGTGCAATAAATTGTTCAGAAAAGAACTTTTTAAGAGCAAAAGATTCAAAAAAGGAGTTCATTTTGAAGATATTCAGCTCATTCCGCAGCTTTTGCTGGAATGTGAAACTTTAGCGCAGACTCAAAAATTTCATTATCAGTATCTTGAAAGAACAGATTCTATTACAAAAACTCATAACGAAAGAGGTTTGGATATTCTGAAAGCTGTAGAAGATGTGGAACTGGCTTTTCTCCATTCAAAATATTCTGATAAGCAGAAAGAGATGAAAGGATTTCAGATCCTGGAAGGAATTTATACTTATCTGGCTTATCTGGCTTTTGTAAAAAATGATCATGTATTTTATAAAATGTCTCAGGAATTAGCAGATTTTACACATAAAAGGGGAATTAATTTGAAAGATATATTGACTTACAGTCGTTTCGGTAAGAATTATATTTTATCTTTGCCCCTGAAAAAAAAGATTTTCTATCTTCTGTTTTTTGCAGGACAGAAAAAATTGATCAGAAAATTGATGTAACACAGAATGAAGTTCATTATTTTTTAATGAAAATAATGACTTTTTAATCTTTGCTTTCCCAATCTGGCGAAGAAACTAATAAAGACAACGATGAAAAATTTTGAATTGTTCTTAACCCAGACAGGTATTTCTATTTTTTATGTAAAAGTAGGGTTAGGTTTTTTATTCTCTTTTTTAATTACTTTTTTTTCAATTCCTACAATTATTAAGATCTCCCGGAAAAAAAACCTGATGGATGAACCGGGTGTAAGAAGCTCACATCTCAGAAAAATACCGAATCTGGGAGGAATTGCCATATTTTATTCAATCGGAATATGCATGTCTATTTTTGCATATGAAATTTTTGATTTGTACAAATTTCTTTTTGCCTCACTTATCATCCTTCTCTATATAGGAATCATGGATGATATTGTAGTTATGCGGGCTTACAAAAAACTGATTGCCCAGATTGTTGTTTCTGTGTTCATTGTCATTGGTTCAGATGTGAGAATCAGAAGCTTGTTTGGTATTTTTGGCATTTTTGAAATTAATTATTGGATTAGTGTATTTTTTTCAATAATTACTTTTATTATACTTATCAATGCATTTAATCTCATTGACGGAATTGATGGGCTTGCAGGAGGTTATTCTATCATTTGCAGTGCTATTTTCGGCATCAGCTATTACAGATTGGGCGAATATAATTATCCGCTGGTTGTACTTTCTTTTGTAATTATTGGTTCTGTACTGGCTTTTTTATACTATAATTTATCCAACTACAGAGCAGCAAAAATATTCATGGGAGATACAGGGTCTATGCTCTTGGGCTTTTTACTTGCCTTTACCTGTATTTGCTTCATAGATATATTCATAGATAAAAATCGTGTAGATGTTCCCAGATATCATCTGAAATCTGCACCTGTAATTGCTGTCGCTATTCTTATTCTGCCTATTGTCGATACTTTAAATGTAATTATCGTGAGGCTTTGGAATAGAAAATCTCCATTTGAAGCAGATAAAAATCATATTCATCATAAGTTGTTAAAGCTGAACCTAACTCATAGAAGATCAAGTTTTTATATGGTGATTTATTATCTTTTTATTATTGGCGTGACTTATTTTCTGCGTCATTCCAATGTTAACCTCCTGCTTTTTACAGTAATGTTTCTGGGATTTGTCGGAGCATATATTCCGGATGTGGTATATGCATTACAAAACAATAAACAAAAAAGTATTAATTAAATTTCTATTTTTGCAAACTACATTTATTAACGATGAAAATTTATAAAAATTTATTATTTCTGATCATACCATTGCTTCTTACTTCTTGTTTAACATCAAGAGATGTAAAACTTTTACAACCTAATGAGAGTTTGGTTATCAATGAAGAAGGTTTAATTCCTTACAATATTCCTGTTTACAGAGTCACCCAAAATGATATGTTAACTTTAGATATTGTTACTACGCCAAAAGGGGATGCTGCCCAATTTTATTCTAATCTAAATGCTTCTTCTGATGGAGGAGGCGCTTCTATTACAATGAGAGGAGGCGGTGCTGCCGGAGGAGCAAACGGAGGTGGTGACGCAATCATTTACTTTAGAGGGTTAAGGGTTGATGCTAAAGGTGAGATCAATATTTTCGGAATAGGATTTATTAAAGCAGAAGGAAGAACGATTGATGAAATAAGTGCTGAAATTCAGGGGAAAGTAAATGAAAATTTTCAGGAAGGGAAGTCTCAGGTAAGACTAAATACTGATGGTATAACGTATTTTGTTCTGGGTGATATTGAAACAACCGGAATGACGGGTGAGAAAAAAGCCTACAAAAATACCCTTACACTCACCGAAGCTATTGCAATGAATGGCGGTCTGAATCGTACCATTGACCGAAAAAATATTGTTATTTACAGGAAGCTTCCTGAAGGAATAAAAAAAGCAAAAATAGATCTCACCCGAGAAGATGTAATGAATTCTCCATATTTCTATGTACAAAATGGTGATGAAATTTTGCTTACTACAAACAGAAGAAGTTTGAACGGATTTGGAAAAGATCCTCTTCAGACTATCATAAGCGGAGTGTCTGTAATTACTACGGCTTTATCAATTTACTTACTCATTAAAAATCTTTAAGCTATGATTCCTGAAAAGCAGAATGCAAAGAGTAAATCGGATGAGCAGAAAGAAAAATACGGATCATTTGCGTTGTTTGATGTAGAGCATTTTTTAAGAAGGGTTCTTAAAAACTGGTATTGGTTTGCTTTAATGCTTTCCATAGGCTATGTAGTTTCGTGGTTTTACGGTAAATATTATGCACAGAATGTCTACTCCTCAAGCCTGTCATTAAGTATATCCAATAGTACATCAAGTTACTTTAGCCCCAATCAGTCAATCAATTTTATTTGGGGACAGAAAGGTAATCAGGATGGTATTTATCTCAAGAAAATGCTGTTGTCCAGATCTCACAATGAATATCTGGTAAAAGAGCTGAATCTGTTTGTGAATTATCAGACAAAAGGTACTATTAAGGCAACTTATTTGGATAAAGATGATTCACCAGTGTTTTTAGAAGTTGACAGGAAACATTTGCAGCAGGTAAATTATCCTATAACACTTATTCCTAAAGGAAAAGACTCTTATGAAGTAGTTCTTCCTGAAGAAAATCAGTCCACAAATCTTTATTCTTACGAATTTGAAGGGTTTCAGAGTATTGATGCTTACCCAAGACCTGCCAATAAAATTATTAAGGTAAATGAGTGGTACACTTCTCCGAATCTTCGTTTCAGATTGATAAGTAATCCTGTAGAGGGCAAAATTAAATTAAATAATATTATTGTAAATCTTTCTACGGTTAATGATGCCGTGAATGGGATTATTAACTCTGTTGGAGTTGAATTTGATAAAGAGATCAACACGATAATGATTGTTTCCAAGACGGGATATAATCTTAATAGTACCGTTAATTTCCTTAATACATCCATTGAGGAACTACGTAAAAAAAGATTTCTGGATAAAAATACTGTTGATAAAAGAACTGAACTTTATTTGAAAGAAAGTTTGGATTCTATAAGAAAAAAGCTTGATTCAAGTGCAACTTATCTTAATCACCTTAAGGTTTCAGAAAAGCTATACGATATTACAAACAGGGATGAAAAGTCTTTGGAAAAAATAAAAGATCTGGAAGCCAAAAAAGCAGATTTTCTAAGTAAAATGAATTCTCTTAGAAACATTAGAAATTCTGTAGATTCAAGAAATTTTGATAAGATGATTAGTCCTTCTGCAGCCGGATTTGATGATGGTATGTTCTCCGCATCTGTATCAGAATTGAAAGCATTGTATGCTAAGAAGAGAGAGCTCGCTACAATCTACACGCCGAACTCTGAGCCGATTAAAGAAATCAACAGACTGATAAATGAAGCAATGACCAATTCTTCGGGATCATTGAGAAATGTCTACAATGTTTACACTGCGGAGATTAATAAAATTGATCAGCAAATTGCTGAAGCCAGCACAGAACTTTCAGCATATCCGGAAAAACAGCGAAAATATCTGGATGCTGAAAGAGGATATAACATGATTGAAGCTACATATAACAGTCTTCTAAGCAGGCAGAATGACAGTAAAATGAGACTTGCTACCAATCAATCGGATATTACTGTGATAGACCCGGCAAAAAATCTTGGTCAGGCTCCTATTGGTCCTAATATCAAAGGAACAAAAATGGCAATTTTCGGAAGCCTTTTTGCCCTTCCACTTTTAATTATATTGTTGGGAAGCTTGTTTGACAGTAAGATTAGAAATATTAAGGAACTGATAAGTGTAACGAGAATACCTTTACTTGGCGTCATCGGTAATAATTCTACGGATAATATGCTTACCGTTTTAGATTCGCCAAAATCTTCTGTTTCGGAAGCCTTTAGAGGAATTCGTGCCAATGTGAGGTTTTTATCAGGTGAGGATAATAAGAGTAAAGTGATTTTGGTTACGTCTTCGGTCGGTGGTGAAGGGAAAACCTATGTTTCTATTAATTTAGCTTCAGTTTTAGGATTAAGCGATAAAAGAACCATATTATTGGGTATGGATTTAAGAAAGCCTAAAATTTTCGGAGATTTTAATATTGATAATAAGTTTGGTATTTCCAATTATCTTACAGGTGAAACCACGATTGATCAGATTATTAATAAAACGGCTGTTCCGAATCTTGATGTTGCCACTTCAGGGCCAATTCCTCCCAATCCGTCAGAATTGCTTATGAGTGAAAGAAATATTCAGTTTATTGAAGAGCTTAAAAAAATCTATGATTTTATTATTATAGATTCTCCACCCGTAGGATTGGTTGCCGATTCTTATGAACTGATGAAGCATTCTGATGCCAATTTATATATTGTTCGTCATGAATATACCGAGAAATATATGCTTAAAATGATTACAGAAAAATATCATAATGATGAAATTAAGCATTTAGGATTAATCTATAATGATTATGTAGCTAAACAAGGTTATGGCTACGGCTACGGTTATGGCTACGGTTATGGCTACGGTTATGGCTATTTTGATGAAGATAAAAACTACAAGGAGCCATTTCTGATTAAATTGAGAAATAAATTAAAGGCAATTCTCAACAGATAATATGTAAACCCTGTTCAGCGGGGTTTATTTTTTTATTTTTTTAGGCATAAGTATTAAAAAAAGAATAAATTTGCTACTTTGTCGTTTACTTTATAACAAATTATATTTTTTTGTTTATTTTTAACTAAACATTAAGAATATCATTAATATAAAAATGTTTTATATTTGCAAAAATTAAATTTTAAAATAACCATAAATCCGTATTCTTTATGAATAAAAAATTATTGTTTAGCTTTCTTACCCTTTTAGGAACGGTGGTAAGTATGAAAGCACAAAGAAATGAATTGGGAATTCGATTGGGGATGAGTAATCTTGTTGGAGATATAGGTAAAACCAATTACATTTTGCAGCAGCCTTTGGATTTGAACAGGGTTTCAGATTTAGGCTTTCCGTTTTATGGTGGTATTTTATATAGATTTAATTTTAACCCTCACCAAACCGTAAGATTAGATCTGGGATACAATCAGGTGCAGTTTAGTGATAAAGCGGCTAAAGAGGAGTATAGAAGAAACAGAAACTCTTTTGGGAAGAATAATATTTATGAAGCGAGCTTAGTTTTTGAATATAACTTCTTTCCGGTAAATAATGAGCAGATGAGTATGGTAAGTCCATACATTTTTGGAGGTATTGGAGGGATTATGTTTGATGCTCCGAAAGCAACTATTAGACATGATTTCAGAAGGAATTCTGATGGCGTTGCGCAGGCTCCTATTGATGAATTGGATTTTGTGACTACAACAGAATATTCGTTAGGAAAGAAAACGGTAGCTCAGATTCCTTTTGGAGTGGGTTTAAAATATAAATTCAATCATGGATGGGCAATATTTGCAGAAGCAACTTTCCGATATGCTTTAACAGATCAGTTAGATCATAGTAAAGTATTGTCTAAAGATGTTGTCTCAAATTATAATGCAGAAATTTTGAGCCCGAATACAGGAGGATCATTATTGGAAACGGGGAATTATTACATTGTGTCTAAAGAAAGAGAAGCTGCAATTATCAACAGAAGATCTCTGGGTGATACAGAATCCCGAGACTGGATGAATACATTCAGTATAGGACTTACGTATTCTTTCGGAAGACCGCCATGTTATTGTGATTAAGAAAAAGATGTCATTGATAAAAGAAAAGATTAATTCTGAGAATTTGCCGAAACATGTGGCTATTATCATGGATGGTAATGGAAGATGGGCAAAATCAAAAGGTAAAGAAAGGACTTTCGGTCATAAAAATGCGATTAATGCAGTAAGAAATGCAATCAACGCATGCAACGAGATTAATATCCCTTATCTTACGCTTTACACGTTTTCTTCGGAAAACTGGAAAAGACCTAAAGATGAAGTAAACACACTGATGGCTCTGCTTACAGAAACCTTACTGCTGGAAGCAGATGAGATTTTCAGTAAAGGATTAAGAATGCACGTGATCGGTAATTTAGATAAATTGCCTCCATTGGTAAAAGATCAGTTGCTGAAGGTGGTAGATCTCACAAAAGAAAACACAAAAGGAAACTTGGTCTTGGCAATAAGCTACGGATCACAAAACGAAATACTTAATGCTGTAAAAAACATCAGTAAAGATGTGAAAGAAGGCAGAGTAGAAATAGAAAAAATTGATGAAAAACTTTTTGAAGATTATCTTTATACAAAAGATTTTCCTCCTGTTGATTTGCTTATAAGAACAAGCGGCGAAATAAGAATCAGCAATTTTCTCCTTTGGCAGATAGCTTATGCAGAACTACAGTTTTTAGATGTTCTGTGGCCGGATTTTACCAAAGATATCTTCTTTCAGTGTATTGTAGATTATCAAAACAAGGAAAGAAGATACGGTCTTACCGGCGATCAAGTTCAAATCCAATAAATTTTAAGAAAAGAAAGATTACGATAAAATGAAGTTTAGACTATTACCCATCATTATGTTTGCGGCTTCTGCACATTTTTATGGACAGGTAACTCCACAGGACAGCACAAAGGTAAGTACAACTGCCGTTCTTGCAGAAAACCAGACAGGAACATACATTCTTAAAGATATTGTTGTAGATGGGGTAAAAAAATTCTCGACCGCACAAATTTTAAGATTTACAGGACTTTTAAAAGGAGAGGAAGTAGATATTCCGGGGCAGAAAATCAGTAATGCTATTAAAAAACTTTGGGATTCTCAATCTTTTTCGGAGGTTGAAGTGTATATAGAAAGTATTGAAGGAAAGACTGTTGTTTTAAGATTTTATCTTCAGGATCTTAAAGAACTTGGAGAGGTGAAATTTGCTGGTAAGGGAATCGGAAAATCCAAAAACGAAAAACTAACAAAAGATAATAATCTAAAACCGGGTACAAAAATTACCCAGAATTTAGTTTCCAGTCTTAAAACCAATATTCCTAAAGATTATGTAAAGAAAGGATTTGCTGATGCCAAGATTACAATTGAAGATAAAATCAATGCAAGTGATCCTAATCTTGTGGACTGGACAATCAATGTTGATAAAGGAAAAAGAATTAAAATAAGCCACATTGAGTTTGAAGGAAACGAAAGTGTAAGCGATTCTAAACTAAGAAAAAAAGCCTTTAAAGAAACCAAACAAAAAAGATTTGGAATCGGCGGGATTTTAAAATCTTCAAAATTTATTGAAGAAAAATATCAGGAAGATAAACGTAACTTAATTAATTACTATAATTCATTAGGATACAGAGATGCTAAAATTGTATCTGATTCTGTCTGGAGAAATAAGAAAGACAATTACGAAATCAACGTAAAGCTTGAAGAGGGTAAAAAATACTACATAGGAGATATTACTTTTGTAGGTAATACAGTTTATCCTACAGAATATCTTCAGCGTTTGCTGGGTTACAAAAAAGGTGATATTTATGATGCTGTTGGTTTTAACAAGAAAGTAGGTGAAGACGGAGGTAAGGAAGATGATTCCGACCTTAGATCTTTATACATGAATAATGGTTATTTATTTTCCAATGTAGTTCCTGTAGAGAAATCTGTCAAGGGAGATGCTATTAATCTGGAAATCAGAATTACAGAAGGGGAGCAGGCAACCTGGAATAAAGTTACCTGGTCTGGTAATACAACTACTCATGACCACGTAATTTTAAGAGCGTTAAGAACCAAACCCGGTGAATTATTCAAGAAAACTGAAATAAAGAGAACTTATTTTGATCTGGCATCCATGTCATTTTTTGATCCGCAGCAGATTGGTCAGGACATTCAGCCGAATCCACAGGATAATACTGTAGATATAGGATGGAAATTAGTTGAAAAAGGATCTTCTCAAGTACAGCTTCAGGCAGGTTATGGTGGTAATAGCTTTATCGGAACTTTAGGGCTTACATTTAATAATTTTTCATTGAAAAATTTCCTTAAGTTTAAAGATTTCAGACCGGTACCACAAGGTGATGGGCAAACCTTATCTATTCAGGCTCAGGCAGGACAGTTTTTCCAGAATTATGGAGTTTCTTTCACAGAGCCATGGTTATTCGGAACCAAGCCGACTGCATTATCTGTAAGTTTAAATAATTCAAGAGTAAATTACAATCAGGTTTCAGGACCAGATCAAAGATTAAATATATTTTCTGCTACTGTTGGTTTAAACAGGTTATTAAGATGGCCGGATGATTACTTTTCTCTATACACAGGGATTCAGTATCAGAAATATAATTTCAGCAATTATCCGTTTGAGTTTGGTGACTCTACAGAGTTATACGGTAACGCAAATAACTTAAGTTTAAATGTTGGTTTAAGCAGAAACTCTGCCGGTATTGATCCAATATTCCCTACAATGGGTTCTAATATAGAATTGTCGGGTAAATTTACACCTCCATTTTCTCTATTCAGCAATAAAAACTACTCTACAATGACTCCTGTCGACAAATACAAGTGGATGGAGTTTTATAAAATTAAATTCAAGGCAGATATCTACAATGAGGTAGTGGGAAAATTGGTGTTACGTTCGTCTGCTGAAATGGGCTTTATGGATGGCTACAACAAAGAATTGGGAGCTCCGCCGTTTGAAAGATTTTATGTAGGGGGAACTGGTCTGTTTGGAGGTAGATTTGATGGTAGAGAGCTTATTCCGTTGAGAGGTTACGAAAATGCTTCTACTTACGGAGGTCAGGCAGAAGATATTACTCAAAGAGGAGGAGGTACTATTTATAACAGATTTACGTTAGAGTTAAGATATCCGATTTCATTGAATCAGACGGCAAAGATTTACGGACTTACTTTTGCGGAAGGAGGTAATGTTTGGAACTCATGGAATAAATACAATCCTTTCCAGCTTAAAAGATCTGTTGGTGTGGGAGTAAGAGTGTATATGGGAGCATTTGGTTTAATAGGATTTGATTTCGCATACGGATTTGATAAAACAATTGACGGAAATGTGTCAGGAAACAAAACACACTTCCTGATGAACCAATCTTTATAACGATATGAAAAAGTTTAAAACATTCTTCACCATTTTCGCTTTTTTGTTATTCGGCTTTACCCATGCTCAGAAAATTGGTGTGGTAGATACTGAATATATATTAAATAAAATGCCGGAATATCAGGAAGCAGCAGCAAGACTTAATGCTCAGATTGATACATGGGAGCAGGATTTGCAAAGATTGCAGGCTGAATATGATCAAAAAAGATCAGCTTTTGAAAACGAAAGAGTTTTGTTGATCGGAGATCAGCTTAAGCTGAGAGAGAAAGAAGTTTTAGATTTAGACAAAAGCATAAAAACGACCACCAGCTTAAGATTTGGTAAGAATGGAGAAATTACTCAGCTAAGAACTAATCTGGTGCAGCCGTTTCAGGATCAGATTTGGACTGCCATCAAAGAGATGTCAGAGAAAAATGGCTTAGGTATCGTTTTTGATAAAAGCAATGACGTAAATGTGATATTTCTTCAAAAAAGATATGACTATACAGATAAAGTATTAGACATTTTACTAAAAGGAACGAAAGACAAAGAGAAAAAATCAAATAAAAAATAGTAAAAGTTTTTTCGGAACTTAACTTTTACTTAAATTTAAAATCTAAAAACAAATTAATTATTTATTACCCGTTATGAAAAAATTAAGTGTATTATTTGCAGCAGTAATGATGGTTGTATCTGTAGGTATGGCAAAAGCTCAAAAAATTGCTACTTTGGATGTTGCAGCGATTCTTAATGCAATGCCGGAAAAGAAAAAAGCAGATACAGAGTTGAATACTTTTGCAGATACTAAGCAAGCAGAGATTAAAAAGAAAGCAGATGCAGCTCAGGCAAAATTCCAACAGTATCAGACTGAAGCTCCTAAAAAAACAGCTGAAGAAAATACTGCAAGAGAAGCAGAAATGAAGAAATTGGGAGAGGAAATCCAGCAGATGCAGGATAAAGCGCAGAAAGACTTTTTAGCAAAGCAAACCGCTGCTTATGATCCGATTGAAAAGAAACTAAACGCAGCTATCGAAAAAGTAGCTAAAGCAAACAGCTATGAATATGTAATGGACTCAAATTCTACAGGTATTCTATACAAAGCCGGTCCGGATGCTACTGCAGCAGTAAAAAAAGAATTAAACATACAATAATATTGTTGTTAAAAGATTGACAAACCACCTTTTTTAGAGGTGGTTTTTTTATTTTTGCATTATGAATAAAGAAGTTTCTACAACCGTAAAAGTAAGATTTAGTGATTGTGATCCTATCGGACATCTTAATAATGTCAAATATCTTGAATACATGTTCAATGCAAGAGAAGATCATGTAGAAGAATTTTATGGATTTACCTACGAAGAATATACTCAAAAGACCGGCTGTACATGGATAGCCATTCAGAATGAAATAGCTTATCTTAAAGAAGTGAGATATAATCATCAGGTAGTAATCAGCAGTAAAACAATTGAAGTAGGAGACAGGACCGCAAAAGTTGAAATTCTGATGAAAAGCCAGGACGAGAAAACAATTCATGCTGTACTTTGGGTTACGGTGATCTATTTTAATGTAAAAACAAGAAAATCTGAAGTGCATCCGAAAGAAATTAAAGAAACATTTGGGAAATTCTTTGTTGATTTAGATCAAAAAGATTTTCAGTCCAGATCAAAATTTTTAAGAATACAAAACGCCAAAAATTCATAAGCAATGCAAAAAAAAATACTTGTTGCAGGAGCAAACGGTCAGCTCGGAAGTTGTATCAGAAAAATAGTCCCTGATTTTGAATTGGACTACGATTTTATTTTTGCTGATTCTCAGACCTTAGATGTTACAGACGAAGGAAAAGTGAATGATTTTTTTGCAGAGCATAAACCTGATTTTTGTATTAATGCATCTGCATATACTGCTGTAGATTTGGCAGAGAAAGAAGAAGAAAAGGCTTTTGCTGTAAATGCTTACGGCGTTGCAAATCTTGCATCCTCATGTGCTGAATACAATACAGTTCTCATTCATATTTCTACTGATTATGTTTTTGACGGGGAAACCAATTTAGACTATTCGGAAGATGACTTCACCAATCCTGTAGGAGTATACGGGAAATCCAAACTTTTAGGGGAAGAACTTGCCTTAGAAAATAATCCAAAAACAGTTATTCTGAGAACGTCATGGCTGTATTCGGAGTTCAATAAAAACTTTGTAAAAACAATGCTCAATTTATTTTCCCAGCGTGATGAACTTGGAATTGTTGCAGATCAGTTTGGTCAGCCAACCAATGCCAATGATTTAGCTGAAACAATTATGACTATTGTAGAAAGACCAGATAAAAATTTTGGAGTTTTCCATTTCTCAAATTATCCTGAAACAACGTGGTTTGATTTTGCAAAAAAAATTGCAGAATTTTCACATTCAAAAATAAAGTTAAATCAACTAAAAACAGAAGAATATCCTTCTCCGGCAAAAAGACCTCAAAGAAGTACAATGAATTTAGATAAAATTGAGAAAGTATACCAAATTGAACCTAAACATTGGGAGAATAGTCTTGAGGATTGTGTTAATTTATTAATAAAATAGTATGAATTTGAGAAAATTTGCGGTTTGTATATTATTTTTGTTAGGATTGTTCTTACATGCACAGAATGTTTATCTATCCAAAGTTGAAAAGACGAATGACAATAATGATAAATATTTATTTCAGATAGGAAAAGATGTTACCAATGCGGAATATCTAGGGGAAATCGATGTGATAGGTTACTCTGATAATGATTTGGCGGTTTTTGCAAATGTTTATAAGAAAGCAAAAGATATTGGAGCTAACTCATTTGCCTATCAACCGATAGAAACGATTGATGGAAAAATTCAGCCTTTCAATCCGGCTAATTATAAAATTAAACTTTATTATTCTTCTAAGGAAGAACTTTCAAAACCATCTGATCTTGTTTATATATTTTCCTCGTCACAGAAGCCACAAAAGATAAGCATTAATAAGCAGGAATATGTTCTGCAGCCAAGATCATTTATGTCAATTAAAACCATTCCTGGAGATACATACGTAATTTCTACTAAAAAGCTGTTGGGATCAACCATAAAAATTTCTGGGCAATCTGGATCTTCTGCTCAATATTTTCAGATGTCTTCACTCAGAGTCCGTTCAAATACTTATGGCGAACCTGGAATTAATCTTAAATCAGGAGATATTACCGTTTTGGATCGCTCGTATGGAGATTTTTTAAGAATGATTTATACTGAAAACCAAAAATAAGAATCTTTTAGATATAAACTTCTTTAGTTATACAAAAAAATACGGCTTAGATAAAAAACAATCTAAGCCGTATTTTTAGTAGTGTATAAATATTAGTTTTGATTTAAGAACATGACAAGTTTTTTCATATCCTCTTCTTTATCAAACTTTATCTTATTTTCTTTAAAAAAAGAAGTTAAAACTTCTTTTTTTTCAGGCATCTGCTGAATTAAATCTTTTTGATTTCTAGGGTTTTTAATTGATTTATTACCATTCACTATGTAATAGCTTATTACGGGATTACTGAACGATGCAGGTTGATCGCTTCCATAGGGCGTGGATGCTGGTCTAGCATCAATAAAATTAATTTTTGTCTTTTTGTACAGAGAAACAGTTCCGTCTAAAACTTCATAATAGTAACCATATTCACCGTCTAAATTTAGTAAAACGAGTTTTTGTTTAGGAGATAAAATTTCTATTGTTTTAAATTTATCTTCTTTAGGAATAACCATTATTTCGTTATTCGCTTCATTTTTGAATTCAACATCATCTTTGAAAGAATTATATCTAACAAGTGTATTTTGATAGTTTTTAGCAATTTTTGCTTCTTTAAAAGATTTATCCAAATAGGGACTACCTGAGATTTCATCGTAGTTAAGTGATCTTCCGGTTGATGACTTAACACTATTACTGAATGTTCCTCCTAATAAATCATATTGGGATAAAACCACTTCTTGTGAAAAATATAATGTAGTGGATATGCTGGTAAATATAAGTAATATCTTTTTCATTTTTATTTATTTAAAATCAAATTTATGAAAATATGTTGAATATAAGTGTTAAGTGTTTCATAAAGTATAGTAAATATTCATGCATTTAATTAATCAACATTTCATAAGAGCAGCTAATCTAATTAAGAAATTTTTTCGTATATTAAAGTGGGTTTTAACATTATAATATTGTTTAATTGATTTTTTTTTAACATTTTTGCATGAATTTTGTAAAAAAGTGATTAATTTAGTCTAAAACTTATAAAGTTATTTATTTTGAACGTTGAATATATTGAATAGAAATGAAAAAAACATTTTTTTTAATTATGATTCTGCCAAGTTTGTATTATTCACAGACAGCAGAAGAAAGAAATAGAATTGCCGCCCAGTCAAATCATGCTGGAAATGCCGCTCTCCTTCAAGAATTGAAGTATGATGAAAATAAGAGACAATTACGAATCGCAGATTATTTGAGCCAAAACCCAGGTAAAAAGCGCATTATTAAAGATGATGAATCCGGTAAGATTGAGATTAGAGATGTTTTTCCAGACGGGACACCAATTTATTATACAACTTACAATGAAGGTGCAGCGATTACAGCTCGAGTGAACTCATTGTACAGCGGTGGAGCTTTAGGGATTAATATTCAGGGACAAGGTATGACAGCGGGAGTTTGGGATGGAGGTCCTGTAAGAGATACTCATCAGGAATTTATTGTCAATGGTTTTTCTAAGGTTTCTATTATGGACTTTACCTCTTCGACTTCTCTTCACGGAACTCACGTTGCTGGAACAATAGCTGCACAAGGGATTTTGCCTTCAGTCAGAGGAATCGCTTTTAATTCTGCTATCAAGTCTTATGATTGGACTAATGACTTAGCTGAAATGCAGGACGAAGCATCAACAGGAATGCTAGTTTCTAATCATTCTTATGGTCCTGCACTGAATAATAATAATCAGCTATGGGTTTTAGGAGCTTACACTAATGATGCAAGACAATTGGATGCGATTTGCGTCAACAATCCTTTTTATCTTCCGGTTTTTGCTGCTGGAAACGACAGAGATAAGTCTGTTGCACCTTATGGGTCTCAAAATTCAACCAAATTTGGATACGATCTAATTGCTGGTGATGGAGTTGCTAAAAATGCTTTGACTGTTGCGGCTGTTAATGGAGTACCTCAATATGTAAATAATGAAAGCGTTATAATGTCATCCTTTAGCAATTATGGACCAACGGATGATGGTAGAATTAAACCTGAAATTTCAATGAAAGGAGTAGCCGTAAGGTCTACAACAAGTGCTTCTGACACATCGACAGGATTGTTAAACGGAACCTCAATGGCGGCTCCAGGTGTTACTGGAGTAGTAGTTTTGTTACAACAGTATTACAATCAATTATATAATGGTTTTATGAGAGCGGCTACTGTAAAAGGGCTTGTATTGCATACTGCAGATGAAGCTGGTTCTACACCGGGACCAGATTATTCTTTTGGTTGGGGCTTGATTAATGCAGACACATCTGCAAAACTCATAAGAGATAAAAATTTAACATCTAATCGTAGTATTATTCAAGAGTTAAATTTAAATAATGGAGCAACTTACACACAAACAATCAATGCAACAAGTTCGAGACCATTAAAAATATCCATTTCTTGGACTGATCCAGCTCCTCTTCCTAATAGTTTAAATAATCCAGATAACATAAATACTGGAACTGTTGATCCTTCTAAAAAATACCTAGTAAATGATTTAGATATTAAAGTAACAGATTCTAATGGAGTGGTTTATTATCCATGGAAATTACAAGGATTAAGTAATGCTTTTGCGCCAGCAACAAATAATTCTACTAATGATGTTGATAATTTTGAAAGAATAGACATACCAAATCCTAGTGGAGCATATACTATTACAGTTACCCATAAAGGAAACTTAACTGGAGGTAATCAAAATTTTACATTAATTGCTAGTTCTCAAAATCTTTCTACTCTCAGTACAACGGAATCTTCTTTAAAAGGGGATGATATTCAAATTTATCCTAATCCGGTATCAAACATTTTGAATATTAAAGGAAATAATAATATTGAAGCTACTGTAGTTATTTTGGATGCAAGCGGTAGGATTGTTTTAAAACAAACAATGAGAGATGGAAAAATAGATGTTCAAGCTCTTGAATCTGGTATTTATATGATGATATATAAAGATAAAAATGGAAAAGAAATAAGTGAAAAATTTATAAAAAAGTAATATATATAATAATATAAATAAAACGTTTGCAAGTGTTAAATTTTTTTAACATATTTGCAAGATAATAATATTAAAATTTGTTAATATGAATGTAAAATTAAAAGCTGTAAGTGTTGGTGCACTATTCTTTTTAGGATTTCAAAGTCTCAATGCCCAACAAGGCAAGAGAGATTCTATTCCTGATGAAAAACAAATTGAAGAAGTTGTGGTTGTAGGATATAAAACAACAACGAAAAGTAATGCTGTAACATCAACCGCAAAAATTGGAAGTGAGTCAATAAATAATCGACCTAATACTAATGTGCTTAATATTGCGCAAGGACAATTAGCGGGTGTTAACATTGTCACAGGCACTGGGCAACCAGGAGCAACGCCAAGTATTACAGTAAGAGGAAAGGGTTCATTACTTGGTAATAATGAACCATTATATGTTATTGATGGATTTCCAGGAGGAAGTGAGAGTTTCAGAAATATAAATCCAAATGATATTGAAAGTATGGAAGTTTTAAAAGATGCTTCTGCACTTTCTCAATTCGGTAATAGAGGAGCCAATGGTGTTGTTGTAATTAGAACAAAAAGAGGGAGATATAATCAAGGTGTTAATTTTGGATATAGTACTCAGTTTGGTGTTTCTACATTACAAAAGCATAGATATAATTTGGCTAATGCAAAAGAGCTACTAACACTAGAAAAGAGGCTAGGAAGAGGGGTAGGTTCATCGCTTACAGATGCTCAAATTGCTGAATATGGAATTGATACAGATTGGTTAGATTATTTCTTTCAGCCTGCAACTCTACAGTCTCATGACTTCTCAGTGTCAGCTGGTTCAGAAAATTTAAACAATTACACCAGTATTGGATATTTAGATCAACAAGGTTTATTGGCGACAACTGGTATGAAAAGATTTACGTTGAGAAATAATCTAAATGGTAAATCAAAAGATAATAAATTTAATTTTTCAGTAGGCACGGCTTTATCTTTAACAAGGAATACTCAAGCTTCAAGTTTGAACACTGGTGGAGTAAATCAAAATTTAGCATTGGGTGCGATGAAAGGGGCTCCTCACCTTTCACCTGATGAATATCAAAATGGAGAACAGATTTTTAATAAATATCTTGGAAATCAGACATTGCTTTTTACTCCATTATTCCTGATAGATAAAGAAAGAACTTATAAGGCTTCGACAGATGAAGCAAGGATTGATGTAATGACTGAAGCATCATATAAAATTCTTCCGACATTAACTGCACGTGTTAGAGCAAATATGACATATAGAAATTTAAATGATAATGTTTGGCAGCACCCTAATGCTTTCAATTCATTTTTGTTTGCTGCTTCTGGTCAAGAATTTAGAGGTTTTGAAACATTCTCAAACTCGAGAATTTTTAGTTTTAATAATTTAGCTCAACTAGAGTATAATAAATCATTTGGTGAGCATAAACTTGGAATTACAGGTGCTTTTGAGTTTAATAATAATATGCTTCAGAGTTCCTCTCAAACTCAGAATGGTCTCAACCTACGTACCTGGGTGCCAGGTACAGGAACTGGATATATAGTAAGTACAAATGATCTGTATTTGCCGCGTGTATCTGCTAGTCAGGCTAGACAAAATTTATTTTCATATTTTGCTAATGCAGATTATGATTATAAAGGAAAGTACGGAATAGTGGCAAACATTAGAAGAGATGCAACAAGCCGGTTTGCTGAAGAAAATGTATGGGGAACTTTTTGGTCTGTGGGTGCAAGATGGAATGTGAGTAGAGAAAGTTTTATGGATAATGTGAGTTGGGTTAATGACTTAAAAATTAGAGGGTCAATTGGTACTCAGGGTAATGAAAGAATACCTCCAGGAGGTTTGTTTGATGGACTTAACCCTCAAAGATACTTAAATACTTTTGCTGTTACTAGTGGTCCTGTTTATGGTACAGGTCTAGGATATACGATCAATTTAGGTTATCCTCAATTAGCTTGGGAAGTTACAGAAAATGTTAATATCGGAACAGATTTTGAGTTGTTCTCAAGAAGATTGAGAGGTCAGTTTGATGCTTATCAAAAAACTACCAAAGAAATTATCTATCCTTTTCCTCAAAGTGCACTCTTAGGCCAAACATCTCTAAGTAGAAATACTGATATTGATGTTAAGAATGCTGGTTTGGAACTTAATTTAGCATATGACATTATTAAAAACTCCGCAAGAGATATTACCCTAACACTTAGAGGTAATGGAGCCATTAACAGGGAAAGAGTGTATAATATACCTGAAAATCCACTAATTACAGGTGCTACTGTTCAAACATATTCTGCAAACGGAGCTTTATGGCAAGCACCTTATGTCTATAAATACTTGGGTGTTAATCCAAATAATGGTAATTTATTGTTTGAAAGTGCAAATGGAAGTCCTACAGAAAATCCAACAGATGCAGATTTAAAACCATTAAAATATAACTTTAGAAACCCAAGATATGTAGGTGGATTTGGATTTGATTTTGATTACAAAGGTATTTTTGTTAATACAACATTCAATTATGTTGCAGGTATTTATAGATATGATTATGATTTGTCTGGATATTATAGTCCAGATGATGTAGGTCAATTTAACGTATCTAAAGATTTGTTAAACGCTTGGACTCCTACAAATACTAATACTAATATCCCTTCAAATACAGCATCTAATAGAAGTTTTGAAACGAGATCAGATAGATTCTTGGTTGACTCTTCTTACTTGAGATTGCGAAATCTTCAGGTGGGTTATAGAATTCCTGCTAGTGTTTTAGAGGGAACATTTGTGAAGAGCCTTATGGTAATGATTCAAGGAGAAAACTTATATACTTGGTCTAAATGGAGAGGTTTTGACGCAGAGAGTAACAGAGCAGCTGATCAGTATGGATATCCAACTCCTAGAATATTTACTTTAGGAATTGATGTTAAATTTTAATTAATAATTAAACAATACAATGAAAAATATTTTTAAACTTTCTATTTTATCACTCGGTTTACTTGCTTCAACTTCATGTAATCGTGATTTATTAGATACCTATGCTCCGGGAGTAATTTATGAAGAGGACGCTCTATTAAGCAGTGCTGATTTGCAATTATTATTAAATTCTTCCATTAATGTTATGGGGAGTAGAACTGAATCTGAAGCCGTGTCAATCTTCACAGATGAAGTTGGAATTGGATTTGCAAACGGTGGACAAGGAATTAATGAAGAATATGTTTTCTTCTTAAATACAGGTTCTGATTTCCCATCAACAATATGGGTTGAGACCTATGCTGGGATTTCTAGATTAAATAGAATTATTGAGGCAGCGGACAGAATAGTACCTAAAGATACTTCTGATGCTAACCTTATTGCTAATATAAAAGCACAGGCTCTTACTTTAAGGGCTTATGGTCACTTGAGAATTTTAGGATATTTCAGTACTGATCCAACAAATGATAGTGCTTTAGCTGGAATCATAGCTAATAAAGTTTATGTTTATGATGTAAATGATTTTCCACGCAATACTAACGGAGAATTTTATTCATTCATTCACAATGATTTGAACACTGCAATAAATTTGTATCAGACATCAGGCATAGCTGCAAATCCTAATTATGGTAATATAAATTTTGCTAGAGGTTTAAAAGCTAGAGCATTTGCATACAAGGGCGATTACACTAATGCAGAGGTTTGGGCAAATCAGGTAATAAATACACCAGGACTTGTTTTAGCTAATAAAGCAGCTTATAGAGGTATTTTCTGGACAGATGCAATTGCTCCTGAAGTTTTATTCAGAATTCAAAGAAATGTTCAACAGAATAATCAAGATACTAACTTACATAATGCTTGGTTTTCAGTAAGACCTTCGGCAGCGGGATCTCCATTCTTTGAAGTTAGTAGAGCTTTGCATAACAAACTTAATCCAAATAATTTTGCTGCAGGAACTTTATCTACTACTGTTGCTGATGTTAGAGCTAATTTAATTATTGGTCCTGATTCAACAATTAATCCAGATTATTCTTTTGCTCCAGATTATAGAAATTCAGATAGACTTATCATTAACAAACATGGAGGTAGAATAAATACATCTACTAACACATGGGCTAATACAGCAAGTAATCAAAACAATAATTCATTTAAAATTATGAGATTATCTGAAATGTATATGATTGTAGCAGAAGCAAGAGCTCAAGCCTCAGACTTTGCAGGCGTAGCTACAGCAATCAAAGCTATTAGAGATGCTCGTTTTGGCACACCGGTAACAGTTACCACACCTGCTACTCAAACTGCAGCTTGGAAAATGATTCTTGATGAGAGAAGATTAGAATTTGCGTTTGAGGGTTATAGATTTATGGATATTAAGAGATTGGGTACTAAAGCTAATTCTGGTTTGGATAGAGATCCTGCTGATTATAGCTCATTAACATCAAATTATCCTGCAGCTAATCCAGTAAATATGCCTTTAACTAGTTTTAAATGGACTCTTCCTATTCCAAATGTTGAGACCAATGTGAATACTGAGATCGTACAAAATCCTGGATATTAATTTTTAAACAATTATTATAATGAAAAACATATTTAAATTATTAGGTTTATTTGTCTTTTTATTTGCATTCGTTGCATGTAAAGATGGCGATGAAAACACTATGTATGATGGTGCTCCTACAGCTTTCTTTTTAGATGAATTTGCGGTAGCAAAAGGGCCTGATGTCGGTTATAAAGATTTTGATATCAAAATAGGAACCATGAGTCCATTACAGAATGCAGCTGACTTTAGAGTGGCAAGAGTTAGTGGAAATGCTGTAGAAAATCAAGACTATGAGTTGCTTAACAATGGAGCGGTGCAAATACCTGCTGGAAGCAACTTAGGAATTATTAAGCTAAGAGTTTATGGTGCCAATTTATCTCAAACTATTGCAAAAACATTAGTATTCGATTTAGTTTCACCAAGTGTACCTAAAGCAAACTATAATGGGACTATTAGTTTATCATTAATTTTTGGTTGCGATTCTGCTCTTGCTGGAACTTATCAATATTCAACTGTAAACTTCTTCTCACCTGACACAGGGGTTGTTGTTACAACTCCAGTTACAGGAAACGTTGTTATTGGACAGGCAGGAGACGGTATTTACTCAATCAATGACGCAAGTTTTGGTGCATATAAAGCATTATATGGCGGAACTTCTATTGCTTCCAATGTTAGGTTACAAGATCTTTGTGGTAAACTTTCCTTTCAAGGAGCTAATCAATATGGTGATAATCACTTTATCAGTAACGTAGTAGTTAATGGGAACCAATTAACTTTCAGATGGTCTACATCGTACGGTGAATATGGAACAACTACGCTTACAAAATCAAATGGTAACTGGCCAGCTTTAAATTAATAAGTTTCTATAAACATATTATTATACAAACCCCGTCATCGACGGGGTTTTTTATTTCCTTTTATTTCTTATTTTTGCCTTTACAAAAAAGATTCATGAAATACATTTTCTTCATTATATTTTTCCTTAGTATTTCCGTAAATGCACAGGTTATAAGGAATAAAACAGACTCAAACAGACTCGAAAAAAAAATGTCTGATACGTTAGTTATAGATTCAGGTAATAAAGATTCATTAAAAATCTTTAAGCCTACTATTTATGATTACCAATATCAAACACAGTTTTCTGAAAAGAAAATCTTTGATACGGTCATGACTTTTAAGAAAACCTATATTTTTTCGCAATATAACAATAGAGATAATTTTGGAAGGGTACAGTTTGCCAATATTGGTTCAGGATTTAATCAGTTGTCTTATGAGTTAAATGCCGAGCAGAATCTCTCTCTTATGCCTGAAAATAAATCTTATGGCATTATCGGAATCAAAGATGTAAAATACTATGATGTTAAAACCCCGACAGCGACATTCATTTATCATACGGCAATGAGAAATGGAGCTGCCTTACAGTCTACATACACTCAGAATATTGGTAAACAGTTTAATTTTTCCTTAGATTATATGGGGCTTCGCTCGCAGGGTTTCTATAGAAATTCTTTAGCAGCCAATAACAATACTCTATTTTCCGGTCATTATACTTCTAAAAAAGGAAATTATGAGTTATTTGCACATTACCTTCATCAGAATGTTAATAATCAGGAAAACGGAGGGATAATTGATGATGACCTTTTCTTATCTGGCGAACGCCAATTTAGAAACAGACAAAATGCACAGGTCAATTTGCAGTCGTCAAGCTCACAGTTTTCTTACAGACGGTATTATCTAAGTCATCAGTTTACACCTTTCAATAGTGAAAAGTTCCCATTCAGAATCAGACACACAATTTTTAATCAAGGGAACAAGTATTACTACGATCAGGATGCGGTAGAAAATTATTGGTTTGAACTGCCTTCAGAAATTGTTGGCGGATTTCCTCTTTCCACTAAAAAACACTCAAATAATCTGAGCAACACATTGAGTCTCGTTTTCGATAATGAGCGTTTTAAGCTGGATGTTGGAGTAAGGCATCAAAATTTAAAATTTGGTATTACAGAAAATGTTTTACCCTTCTTAAACATACCTTCTGAAATTAAAGAAAACAGATTGGGCGCAGTAGGGAATATTCAGGTAAAGTTATTTGATAAATTCCAGTTAAATTCATTTCTTGAATTTTCAAACGGAAGCCAGTTTGGCAGTTACATTAAAACAACCAATAATGTTAAATTTGAACCAATCAAGGGTTATTTTGTTGATGCAAAAGTTAATTTTCAAAGCGCATATCCGTCATTCAATTATTTAGCAAATACTTCAATTTATAGAGGATTCAATTATTTCTTAGAAGATGCAAAAAATCAGGCAGTAACAGAAATAGGAGGTAGTGTTAATCTGAAATGGTTCCAGTCTCAATTGTTTGCCAATTATTTCAGAATAGATAATTATACTTATTTTGGTTCTGATGCAAAGCCAAGACAAAGCAGCAACTCTTTGAATATTTCTCAGATTGGTGGTGACGCTACATTTTCATACGGAAAATTCCATCTGAATACGAGAGTTCAGTTTCAGAATGCTCTTACCAACAAAGAATTGCTTCCGATGCCATCAATAATCGGAAGAGCCAATTTTTTCTTTCAGTCTAAAGCATTTAAAAATGCTGCTGAAATTCAGGCGGGTTTAAAAGTCTATTATTTTTCAAAATTTGCTTCAAGAGAATATTTTCCTATTCTTAATGAATATATCTTGCCCGGAAACGATTCCTTCTCTATTGGTGGACAGCCAATCGCCGATCTTTATTTTAATATGAAAGTAAAAAAAATGTTTTTCTTTATAGAAGGTCAGCAGATCGGAACTTTAATTTCTCATAATAAGGCATATGCATTTCCTCATTATCCCGTATACGATTTCAGATTGAATATTGGAATTGTTTGGTATTTGTTCAACTAAAATTATCAAGAGTTGAAAACAGTAAAAAAAATAGCTTTCAGTGATATCGACAGTATCCCTCAACTGATCAAAGATTTTTTGAGCAAAAATATTGCTGGCTTTGAAAACAGTACTTTTTCGGATGAAAATTTTGCTCATCAAATTAAGATTAAACAGAATTTTTCTGATAAGAATAGACAGATTCTTGCAGAAACAATTGAGCAGCAGCTTTCGGAATACAAATTTTCAGCAAAACAAACAGAGAATTTAGAAAAGCTTACATTAAACAATACTTTTACGGTAACTACAGGACACCAACTCAATCTCTTTTCAGGACCTGTATTTTTTATCTATAAAATTTTGCAGACCATCAAAACCTGCGTTTATCTGAAAGAGAAATTTCCGGATTTTAACTTTGTGCCTATCTATTGGATGGCGTCAGAAGATCATGATTTTGACGAGATTAATCACTTTAAAACTGAAAACGGTTTCTACGAAATCAATGAAAAAAGTGGCGGAGCTGTAGGAAAGATAAAAATAAATGATATTTTTTTTATTTCTGAATTTGAAAAAGAATTTAAAGATACCATTTTTGGAACTGAATTGCTTTTAATGCTGAAAGAAGCTTATAAACCGGGAAATACTTTAACGCAGTCTATTCAGACTTTGGTTCAAAGGCTTTTTTCCCAATTTGGATTGCTGATTGTGGATGGCGATTCAAAAGAGCTGAAACAACATATGGTTACTATTTTTAAGGACGAACTTACGCAGTTTAGCCTTGAAAAAGCATCTAGGGAAAAAGTAGATTTCCTTACAGAAAAGTATGGAAAAGTACAGGTAAATCCCAGAAACATCAACCTGTTTTATCTTACTGATACTCGAAATAGAATTGATTATGACGGAACAGATTATTATATTGTTGACAAAGACATAAAATTCACTCAAGAAGACCTACTTTCTGAGCTTGAAAATCATCCTGAAAAATTCAGTCCTAATGCATTAATGAGACCGGTATATCAGGAAAATATTCTTCCCAATCTGGCTTATATCGGAGGTAATGCTGAAATTATGTACTGGCTTGAACTGAAAGATTATTTTTCTGAGCTTAACATACCTTTTCCGATTTTAATACCTAGAAATTCAATGCTTTTTTTATCAGAGAAAAAATTAGATAAAATAGACAGACTGCATCTCAATATTGAAGATTTCTTCGGTAATTTTACTAAACTAACAAATGAAAAGATATTATTCGGTAACGAAATTCAGAATTTGTTACAAAGTAAAGAAGGCGAACTTCGTCAACAGTTTGCTGATTTAAAAAAATCGGCACAGCTTACAGAGAGATCTTTTGGGAACTTGGTGGAAGCCGAAGAAACCCGACAGCTGAAATCTTTCGGAAGAATGAAAAAAAGATTATTAAAAGCAGAGAAAATTAAACAAAAAGAACTTTTGGAACGTCTTGAAAGGCTCTTTTTAGATATACATCCGGCTAAATCATGGCAGGAAAGAATTTACAATTTCAGTGTTTTTTATGCAGATTTTGGTAATCAGTGGCTAGAATTTTGTCTGGAAGAAATGTCCTTAGAAGATTCAAATCTAATAATAGTTGCCATTTAATTTTAAAGAAGTATTTTTGTAAATTATAATGTCGAATATGATAAAGAGGTTTTTTGTATTATCTGGTTTATGTATGTTTCTGAGTATGTCTGCGCAGAAAACTCATACGGTTGTAAAAGGCGACACTCCGTACAATATTTCCAAAAAATATGGTCTTACGGTAGATGAACTGCTGAAACTTAATCCGAAAACTAAAGACGGAAAAATCGCAATCGGTGACATTCTGGTTGTAAAACCAGGTGGAAATGCTGGTTCTGGAAACTCTGCAATCCCGAATAAAACCACACAGCTGGCGAAAATTATTCTTCAGCCTAAGCAGACTATTTACGGCATTACCAAACAATATAAAATTTCTGAAGCTGAATTGAGAAAATTGAATCCTGATCTGGATTCTCACATGAAAATTGGTGATGAAATCACACTTCCTCTTGATAATATAAAAAAATATGGAGGTTCATCGGTTATTGCATCAGCAACGCCAATGGACGCTCCTTCGGTAAGTATTACGAATAATAATTCTAAAATAGATTCAGACAGCTCAAAATCTTCTGTTTTATCAGGCAGTTCTTCTCAGGATGAATACGCAACATATACTGTAGAACAGGGAGATACTGTTTTTTCTATTGTGAATAAATTTGGCATCTCTATTGACGAACTTATCGCACTCAATCCGGATTTAGCAAAAGGACTAAAGACCGGAATGATCTTGAAAATAAGAAAGCTTGATCCTGCTTATATCAAGAAAAGCGGGGATGCTTTAAGTGTTGTTTTGATGCTTCCATTCGGATATAGTACCAACGAAACACAATACCGTTCAATGGCAGTTGATTTTCTTACAGGTGCCAAATTAGCTATAGAAAGAAATGCTTCGGGAGGTCAAAAATTAGATGTCAAAATTGTAGATTCCGGTAATGAAGCTTCTTTTAAGAGTTCTCTTTCTCAAATTAATCCGAATAATACGGATTTAATAATAGGCCCGTTTTTCAAGTCGAATGTTATTGATCTATTAGACTTTACCAAGACTCAGAAAATTCCTGTTGTAGCACCTTTTGCCAACTCTTCAGAACTATATGGTTACAGCAATCTTATCATTCTGGAAACTACAGACCAGACTTATGCCGATAAAATAGCTGAAGAAGTAAAGGCTGCCTATTCTGATCAGAAAATATATATTGTATCAGATGCTAAAAAAGAAAATGCAAATTATCTGAAATCCGATCTGGAAAAGAATTTGAAAAATCCTAACATCATTGTCGTGAATTCTGCTGCAGATATACAGCTGGATCAAAATATGATGACGGGCCAGTCTGCGCCTGTTATTGCTATATTGGCGAGTGATAATGAAAATATTGGGGAAGCCTTTGCTAATAAAGTGATTGCTCTATCCAAAGAAGTTCAGGGTATAAAAGCATTTAGTATGTACTCTGTTCCTAGTTTTGATAAAAAAGTAGATGAGCTGAGTCAGGCAAATCTTGTTTATCTTATGGACCGGAAGATTGATACTGACGGAAGATTTGAAAAAGAAATTTTAGCAGCTTACAGAGAAAAATACTGTAAAACTCCGGGTAAATATGCAATTATCGGCTTTGATGTCGTAAATGATATGCTTACAAGAGAAAATAAAAAAGGAGAAATCTTTAAGCAGATCAACAAAGTTCAGACGCAGCTTGCTACAAAATTTGAATTTGTGAGAACAAAGTCCAATGGTGCATACATCAATAAAGGTTTTCGTATCATAAGACTTGTTCCATAGTTTGGAAGTAGTTTTACTTAAATATTATATTTGTACTAATTTTTAAATTAATAAATGAAAGCACTTGTATTTCCTGGGCAGGGGTCACAGTATGTGGGAATGGGGAAAGAATTGTACGATTCTCGCAAAGACATTAAAGATTTGATGGAATCTGCCAATGAGATTTTAGGTTTCGATATCCTTTCGCTGATGTTCAGCGGAACAGATGAAGATCTTAAAAAAACTGAGGTTACTCAGCCCTCAATATTTATACATTCTGTTGCTGCCTTAAAGGCTGTTAATGGTTTGGGTGCAGAAATGGTAGCAGGACACTCTTTAGGAGAATTTTCGGCATTGGTAGCCAATGGTGTTTTATCTTTTGATGACGGGCTGAAGCTGGTTTCCGAAAGAGCAAAAGCAATGCAGGAAGCCTGTGATGCAAATCCTAGTTCTATGGCTGCAATTTTAGGTCTTGATGATGCAAAAGTGGAAGAGATCTGCGCTTCAATCAACGGAATTGTTGTTCCTGCAAATTATAATTGCCCTGGACAGCTTGTAATTTCTGGAGAAACGACTGCTGTAGAAGAAGCTTGTATAAAGCTGAAGGAAGCAGGTGCAAAAAGAGCATTGCTTTTACCGGTAAATGGTGCTTTTCACTCTCCTTTGATGCAACCGGCACAAGAAAGACTTGCAGCGGCAATTGAAAATACCAAATTTAGAAAACCTACTATTCCTGTATATCAGAATATTACTACAACAGCCGTTACAGATCCAGACCAGATTAAAAATAATCTTATTGCACAGTTAACCGGTCCTGTAAAATGGACACAATCTGTACAAAACATGATTAAAGACGGAGCTACTAATTTTGTGGAAGTAGGACCGGGGAAAACCCTTCAGGGACTTATTAAAAAAATTGACAGCGAAGCAATGACAGCTTCTGCAGTATAAAATATATCATGGGCGAGCTGTATTCACCGGGAAAGCTGATGCTTACTTCAGAATATTTCGCTGTAGATGGAGCTCTTGTTCTGGCTGTACCAACAAAGCTGGGACAAGAGTTTTTTTTTGAAGAAAAGGAAGACGGAAATTCAATAATTTATTGGGAAGCTTACCACCAGAATCAATTATGGCTGCAAACCAAAATTGATTATAAAAATTGGCAGGTTTTAGAAACCAATATTCCTTCAAATGCAGAGTTTATTCTCAAAACACTCAGAAATGTTCAGATTTTTTCTGAAACGAAATTAAAGAATACGCATACTTATTTTTTTAAAACAAATCTTCAGTTCCCATCTGATTATGGATTAGGAAGCAGTTCCACACTTATGAATAATCTTGCGGAATGGGCGGAAATTGATCCTTTTAAGTTGAACGAAGTCAGTTTGGGCGGAAGTGGGTATGACATTTCGGTAGCATACTCAAAATCTGCTGTTCTTTTCCAGAATAAACCAAAAATTCATTTTGAAAAGATTAATTATAGTCCTGTATTTAAAGATGAGCTTATCTTTATACATCTTAATCAGAAACAGGACAGCCGTGAAGGAATTAATCTTTATAAATCAAAAAATAAATCAAAAATTTTAATTGATGAATTTTCTGATCTCACAAGAAAAATTTTGTTATGTAATGAATTGGAAAATTTTTCTCAGCTAATGATGTTACATGAACAAAAAATATCCGATTTTATTGAAATTCCGACAGTTAAGTCCATTTTTTTTGCAGATTGTCCTGTTTTTATCAAAAGTTTAGGTGCTTGGGGAGGAGATTTTGTAATGAGTACTAAATTTAGCGGTTATAAGGACTATTTTTGGGGCAAAGGTTTTACTGCTATTTTCAATTGGGATGATTTAATTATTTGATTTTCAATAATATAAATCTTATATTTTTTATTTGTCATTTTCGCTTATATGTTTATATTTATCAACGTTTAACAATTAGTTAATATTAATTTGTTTAAACAGCAAAAAGAAACAGAAAATATAAGTAAAATGAAAAACGCTAAAATCATCCAGGATTTACAAAAATTAGGGATTAAAGGAGATTACGAATTAATTTATAATCCTTCTTACGAAGAATTATATCAAGCCGAAGTTTCACCTGAAAATCAGGGTTTTGAAAAAGCTGAAGTTACAGAATCGGGAGCAGTATCTGTAAAGACAGGGATTTTCACTGGCCGTTCGCCTAAAGACAGGTTCATTGTGAAGGATGATGTTACAAAAGATACTATTTTCTGGGACGGAAAGGTAAATCTTCCTACCACTCCTGAAATTTTTGAATCCTGCAAAGATTTAGTTCTTGATCAGCTTTCATCTGCAAAAAAAATCTATGTGGTAGATACTTTTTGCGGAACTAATACAGATACAAGACTTAAAGTAAGATTCATCGTAGAAGTAGCTTGGCAGGCACATTTTGTTACCAATATGTTTATCCGTCCTTCGCATTATGAGCTGGAAAATTATGGCGAGCCGGATTTTACTGTAATCAACGGATCAAAAACCACCAATCCGAACTGGGAAGCACAGGAATTGAATTCTGAAAATTTTGTGATGTTCAACCTTACGCAAAAACTTCAGATAATTGGGGGAACCTGGTATGGCGGAGAAATGAAGAAAGGTATGTTTGCAATGATGAATTATTATCTTCCGCTAAAAGGTATGGCGTCTATGCACTGCTCTGCAAACGTAGGAGAAGATGGAGATGTTGCTCTTTTCTTCGGGCTTTCAGGAACAGGAAAAACGACCTTATCTGCTGATCCTAAAAGGTATTTAATTGGCGATGATGAGCATGGCTGGGATAATAACGGTGTTTTCAACTATGAAGGCGGATGTTATGCAAAAGTTATTGATTTATCTGCTGAAAAAGAACCAGATATTTTCAGAGCGATCAAAAGAGATGCTCTCCTTGAAAATGTGGTAGTGAATAACGGTATCTGCGACTATTCTGATGGTTCTATTACTGAAAATACAAGAGTATCTTATCCTATTTACCATATTAATAAGATTGTACTTCCTTCAAAAGCAGGTCACGCTAAAAAAATTGTTTATCTTTCTGCTGACGCTTTTGGTGTATTGCCTCCGGTTTCTGTACTAGACGAGAATCAGGCACAGTACCATTTCCTTTGCGGTTATACTTCAAAACTTGCAGGAACTGAAAGAGGAATTACAGCACCGGAACCTTCTTTTTCACCAGCATTTGGAGAAGCTTTTCTGACGCTGCATCCTACAATGTACTCCAAAACTTTAATTGGTAAAATGAAGGAACACGGAGCTAAAGCATATCTTGTAAATACTGGATGGAACGGAACTGGAAAAAGAATTTCTTTAAAAGACACAAGAGCGATCATTGATGCGATCATCGACGGATCAATTGAGAACGCAGATAAAGTAACATTGCCTATTATGAATCTTCAGATTCCTACTTCATTACCAAATGTTTCTGAGGGAATTCTTGATCCTAGAGACACGTATGCCGATGTAGCAGAATGGGAAGAAAAAGCAAAGGACTTAGCAGCAAAATATATTAAGAACTTTGAGCAGTATTGCGATAACGAAGAAGCGAAAAAGCTTATTGCTTCAGGTCCTCAATTACAAAAACAAACGATTTAATAATTGTAAAATCCGCTTCAGATATTGAAGCGGATTTTTTTTGTACTAATTTTGATTCTTACCAAATAGCAACCTGTACAGATAAAAACATCCTTAGTTATAAATAATCTACTGAATTTCAGTTTGTTTTATCTTAGTTCTTTTATATTTCTTTATTATATTCGCTTTATTTAGAATCATTTTAAATTTTACTATGAATTATTTTGAGATTAATAATTCACTTTGTGATTATTTAATCATATTTTAATCTGAAAGATAATCTGTGATGTTTACTTATTCCATACTTGTTTAGGGCGTCCTGATGTTTTTTTGTAGCATATCCGAAATTGGTGTTCCAGCCATATTCAGGATGTTCGTTATGGAGTTCCATCATTAGTTTGTCACGATAATTTTTTGCAAGTATAGAAGCCGCTGCAATGGATAAATATTTTGAATCACCCTTAATAATACATTGATGAGGAATATAATTGTACGGGTGAAATTTATTTCCATCAACCAGAATTAGTTCAGGACGAATGGTAAGCTGATCCAATGCGTTGTGCATGGCATGTATACTGGCATTCAGTATATTATGCTGATCAATAAAAGAAGGCGGAAGCTCAGAAATTGCAAAACATTTTACGTTATCTTTTATATAGCTGTCAAGTTCCATTCGGGTTTTGAATGTTAATTTTTTAGAATCATTAACAAGTCTTTGCTCAAATTTTTCGTCTAAAATAACGGCTGCGGCGACAACTGGTCCGCTCAGGCATCCACGTCCGACCTCATCACAACCGGCTTCTATATAATTTTCTGACCATTTTCTTAATAATTCCATAAATTTTAACATTTGTTATTTAACATAAATCACCATACTATGTAATAAATAATAATAATTTAAAGCTTTCGCAGTTTTGTATATAAAGTTTTTACAACTTTGTTCACACAAAATTAATATTAAATATGAAGAAACTAACAACAGGAGTACTAGTTTTAGTACTATCTTCTTCTTTCGTCATTGCCCAAGCGCAAGAAACTAAACCCGGCGATAGTTTAAAAACTCAGGAAATTGAAGGTGTAGTTGTTACTGCTCTGGGAATTAAGAGAGAAAAAAAGGCTTTAGGATACGCTGCCCAGGAAATCAAAGGAGATATAATTTCGGATGCCGGACAAAATAATGCTGTAAGTGCTTTGTCTGGAAATGTTGCAGGTGTGCAGGTTACTGCTCCCAGTACGATGGGAGGTTCTACCAGAATAACAATGAGAGGGATTAGTTCCATAACCGGAGAAAACAGACCGCTTATTGTTGTGGATGGTGTTCCGCTAGATAATTCCAATGTAAATGATGTTGATACACAAAGAGGAGCGGGTGGTAGAGATTATGGAGATGCATCATTTGATATTAATCCTGATGATATAGAAAGTGTTACTGTTCTGAAAGGAGGTCCGGCTGCGGCTCTGTATGGTTCCAGAGCGGGTAACGGAGCGATTCTTTACACCACTAAGTCTGCTAAAAAAGGAAGAACTGATATTCAGTTAAATACCGGATTAGCTTTTGAAAGTATTTACATTCGTCCTAAATTGCAGAATATTTATGGTGGTGGTTACTCAGATACTTTGCCAACAGCAACTATCAACGGACAGGTTTACAATATTCAGGAGTATGAAACAGACGCTTCTTGGGGCCCTAGATACGATCCTAATCTTATGTACTTGCCTTGGTATGCGTTTGATCCGGAATTTTCCAATGATTATTTGAAACCAGTACCATGGGTTGCGCCTAAAAATGATGTAGATTCTTTTTTCAACACAGGAGTTACGTATACAAACAATTTATCAGTAGCAAAATCTTTTGGAGATACGAATGTAAGATTGTCTTATACCAATACCAATATCTCAGGAATTGTACCTAATTCTAAAGTTAAAAAAGATAATTTCAGCATCAATCTTAATTCCAAGCTGTCAGAAAAGCTGAGAGCAGAGGCAATTATGAATTATGTGCACACAGAGGGTTTCAACAGACCTGAAATAGGTTATGGAGATAATTCGGTAGCACAGAAGTTTTATCATTTTGGTCAGAGAAATTTAGATTTTAATAAGCTGAAAGATTATAAACTTGCAGACGGAAGCCAAAGAACATGGAACAGATCAGCATGGAATGATCCCCAACCTTTATACTCTGATAATCCATACTGGACAATTAACGAGAATACCTCAGCCGATTCCAGACAAAGATTTTTTGGTAATGCAGGTCTTACTTACAACTTAGATAAGAACTTCTATTTTGCAGGGAAAGTATATGCTGATGTATATTCACAGAATATCAGCTCTCGAATTGCAGTAGGCTCACAGGCAATATCAAATTATTCAATTCAGAAAAGAACAGTTTCTGAGTTTAATTACGAAGGTAGAGCACATTACAACAACAGGTTCGGAGATTTTAGCTTAAATTCATTTGTAGGATTCAATATTAGAGACAACAAAACAAGCGTCCTAGACGGAACAACGGTGGGTGGTCTTATCATTCCTGGATTATACAATCTTGTAAATGGTGTAGAAAACTCTTTGGCATCAAATGCTGAAAGCCATGCTGCTGTAAAAAGTTTATTTGCTTCTGCATCACTGGGCTATAAGGATATGCTTTTCCTTGAGGCTACAGGAAGAAACGACTGGTATTCTATGCTTAATGATAGTGGTTTTTATCCTTCGGTTACCGGGAGTTTCGTATTCTCAAATGTTCTTAAGGCAGATTGGTTGTCTTTCGGTAAAATTCGTGCCGGTTGGTCTAGCATTGCGAACGGCACTAATCCTTATGCAAGAGGAACTTTTATTAATATAGGTTCTCCGTTCAGTGGTTCTCCTGTTTACTCTAATCCAAACACAAAAGGAAACCCGGATATAAAACCAGAACTTAAAATAACTCAGGAAATCGGTTTGGAGGCAAGATTGTTCAGAAACAGAGTAGGAATTGATGTTACCTATTATGATGTGAAATCAAAAGATTTAATTATTCCTCTTCCTCTTGATCCTTCAACAGGTTTCTTATTCAAAACCATAAATGCAGGTGAAATGACCAATAAAGGACTTGAAGCGATGGTTAATATAGTACCGATAAGAAATGATAATTTTTCATGGGACATAACTTGGAATTTTGCCAGAAACCGAAACAGATTGGTAAGCCTGTATGAAGATTTACAAAATCAGGTATTAACCAACGCTCCGTTCAGAGCACAACTTGTTGCACAAGTTGGTCAGGCTTACGGAAGTATTTTGGGAACAGACTATGTTTATGATGCAAATGGAAATAGAGTAGTTGACGAAAATGGTTTTTATAAAGCTTCAGAAATAAAATCTTTAGGATCTATTCTTCCTGATTACAATATGGGCTTCAGAAATACGATGAGATACAAATCTTTAAGTTTATCATTTTTGATTGACATTCAGCAGGGTGGAAAGTATTTTTCTACAACCAACATGTGGGGAATGTATTCCGGAATGCTTGAAGAGTCAGCATTAGGCGGAAACAGAGAAGCTGGAGTTATTTTGCAGGGTGTAAAAGAAGACGGTTCTGTTAATGATATTTTATTAGATGCTCCAACATGGGGCGGAACTTACTATAACACTGTTGATGCCCAGAATGTATTTGATGCAAGTTATGTAAAACTAAGAGATATTACACTAGGATATGACCTTCCTAAATCTATCATTGGTAATGCGATACAAGGAATAAGAATTTCTGCTTTTGCCAGAAACTTATTTGCCTGGAATTTGTCCAATAAAGGAATTGATCCTGAAAATACTTCATATGGTTCAGGTAATATTCAGGGATTGGAAGGTGGATCGTTACCTTCTACAAGGACTTACGGCATCAATGTTAATTTTAAATTTTAAGTGAAATGAAAAAAATAGTTATAATATTGTCAGTTATTGCATTAGGTTTTGGTACCAATAGCTGTTCAGATAAATTTGATGAGATTGATATCAATCCCAATTCTACAGAAAGACCTTTAAGCTACGGTGTTTTTAATAGTGCTAATAAAGAATTGATGGATAATACACGTGACCAGTGGCAATCTGCAAGGATTACGCTTCCGTGGGTACAATATTCTGCTCAGAGAGCTTATACAGAAGAAGACCGGTATCAGTACAGACTTACAACAGGAAATGCATTGTGGAGTTTCTCTTATCGTGTAGCAAAAGATTATAAAACGATTATAGATCTGAATGAAGATCCGCAGACTAAACTGCAAATGGCAAATTATGGGCCTCCTGAAAACCAGATTGCAGCAGCAAGAGTGATGTTATCCTATGTCTTCCTTAATTTGGCAGATTCATTTGGGGATATTCCGTACTATTCTTATGGAAATCAAGATCCTGATTTTCAGGCTCTGAATATTGATCTGACACTTCAGCCAAAATTTGCCAGCCAGCAAAAAGTATACAAGGATATTTTGAATGAGCTGAAAGAAGCTTCTGAAATGATTAGTGTAAATGATGCTATTTTTAGTCAGGGAGATGTTTTGTTTGGATCGGGAGCAAAACTGAAAAAGTTTGCAAATTCTTTAAGGTTACGTGTTGCAACCAGAGTGAAAGGAGTAATTCCGGAAGCAGCAGCGCATATACAGGATGCCATTGCTTCCGGTGTCATGACATCAAATGATGATACTGTAGGCCTGAAATATGAAAATAATCTTGTAAATCCGTCTCCTTTATACAATGATTTCAGATCGAGATCAGATTTTGCAATTTCTAAAACGTTTGTAGATTTATTGAAAGGAAATACAGGTAATTTTGGCTTAGATCCTAGGCTTTTTAAATTTGCTAGCAAGTCAAAATTAAGTCCGGCAGAAGAATCTGATGGAACAAATAGAACTCTTAAGAATAGAATATTAGATGGATCACTTATAGAGTCAACAGATCCTAATGATTTCAATGGAATGCCTTACGGAATTCCAAGTTCTTTGGCTCCAAGTCAGGCTTCTACTGCAAATTTCTTCAGTAAAAATATTCTGAAACCAGATTATACAGAAATTCTTATGGAATATGCGGAGGTACAATTTTTACTAGCTGAAGCGAATGGATGGTCACAAACAAACTACGTAAACGGAGTGAGAGCTTCTATGGAAAGATGGGGTGTACCTGCTGCAGATATTACAGCATATATCAATACATTACCTCCTGCATCTCAACAAAATGTATTAACACAAAAATATATTGCCTTATTTATGCAGCCATATGAAGCTTGGGCAGAATACAGAAGAACGGGCTATCCGAATACATTGCTTTTACCGGGACAGACGGGCACTCTTAATGTTGCTTCCGGCGGAAGTACTACCTATACTTTTACCTCTCTAATTGCAGGATTAACCGATCTTCCAAAAAGATTGTTTTATCCTACTACCGTTCAGACTTTGAATCCTGTTAACTATCAGTCAGCTTCAAGTGCAATCGGAGGAGATAAAATGGACACAAAACTTATCTGGGATACCAATTAAAATCTATTAACAAAGTTTAATATCCCTTGAAACCGCCTTAGTGCGGTTTTTTTATTTCCGTATATTTGCGTATCAATTAGAACTATAATGAATATTAAAAATATAATAGAACAAAAGCTTGCAGAAGTTATTCTTAACGTTTATCAGCTGAAAGATATACATCTTGAAATACAGGAAAATAAAACTGAATTTGAAGGCGATTTTACCATTGTTACTTTTCCTTTGGTAAAACAGCTGAAGAAAAATCCTGAAAGTATCGGGGTTGAACTGGGACAGGCTTTGACTGAACAGACCGATCTGCTGGAAAGTTTCAATGTAGTAAAAGGATTTTTAAATGTAAAAATTAAGAATAATTTTTTTGTTGATCAACTTAAGAGCATTGCTCAAAACTTTTCAAATATAGAAAAGAAAAATGCAACAGTAATGATTGAATATTCCTCACCGAATACCAATAAACCATTACATTTAGGACATATAAGAAACAACTTATTAGGATTTTCCGTTTCGCAGATTCTTGAAGAAGCAGGATATGATGTAATCAAAACACAGATCATCAATGACAGAGGAATTCATATCTGCAAATCGATGTTGGCTTGGGAAAAATTTGGGAATGGAGAAACTCCGGAGTTAAGAAATACAAAAGGTGATAAGTTTGTCGGGAATTACTATGTTGAATTTGATAAACATTACAAACAGGAAGTTGCAGCACTTGTAGCTCAGGGAATTTCGGAAGATCAGGCAAAGAAAGAGGCTCCTTTAATGAAAGAAGCACAACAGATGCTTCTCGATTGGGAAAATAGTGATGAAAAAGTAAGAAATCTTTGGAACGAAATGAATTCATGGGTATATGATGGTTTTAATGCAACTTACAACAGACTGGGAGTAGAATTTGATCAGGTACAATATGAGAGCAATACTTATATTTTAGGAAAAGACCTTATCAAGGAAGGTTTGGAGAAAGGAGTTTTGTATCAGAAAGAAGACGGCTCTGTTTGGTGTGATTTAATGGATGAAGGTTTAGACCAGAAATTACTGCTTCGTTCAGATGGTACTTCGGTGTATATGACGCAGGACTTGGGAACTGCAGTAGAGCGTTTCAAAGAAAATAATATTCAGAAACTGATTTATACGGTTGGAAATGAACAGGATTATCACTTTCAGGTTTTATTTAAAATTCTAGGTAAGCTCGGATATTCGTGGGCAGATCAGCTATACCATCTATCTTACGGAATGGTAGAACTACCTAATGGCAAAATGAAATCCCGTGAAGGAACAGTTGTTGATGCCGATGATTTGATGCAGGAAATGCATCATATTGCAAAGCTTAAAGCTGAAGAATTGGGCAAGCTGGAAAATTTAACGGATGAACAGAAAGAAGAAAATTATGAAAGCGTAGGAATTGGCGCTCTGAAATATTTTATGCTGAAAGTTGATCCTAAGAAAAAGATGTTGTTCAATCCTGAAGAAAGTATTGATTTTAACGGAAATACAGGTCCTTTCATCCAGTATACTTTTGCGCGTATCCAGTCGTTGCTGATAAAAGCCAATTATCTTCACAGAGAAATTTCAGATGTCGAATTAGACCAGTCTGAAAAAGCACTTGTGATGCAGCTTAGCAATTATAAACCGACGGTGGAAAAAGCAGCAGAAGTCTTAAGCCCAGCTTTAATTGCCAACTATGTATATGATTTGGTGAAAACCTATAATTCTTTTTATCAAAGCAACCCGATTTTGAGCCAGGAAGATGAAAACATAAAGCAGATGCGTCTGAATTTATCCAATCTCACCGCACAGACCATAAGAAAGTCATTAAATTTACTCGGGATACAAACCGTAAACAGAATGTAACAAATAATCCTCCTGAAAAATTTGGGAGGATTTGTTCTTTTTATCTCAAACTGCTGATTGACAGGAATACCATAGATTTTAGCAGATGTCCATGTATTGAGTTCATGCCGTTCAAATGCTTTTTCAATCGCATTTTCCAACAATTTATTGTTAAAAGTCTTGACAAGTTTTAAACCTTGAGAGACTTCTTCATTCATCTTTATTCTAATTTTTTTTACTGTCTAGTTAAGTGAATAAGTTTTTTTTCAGGAAATGTTTGTGAAAAAGTATTGGAACATTCTCCTACTACAGTATCCTTTTCAGACCAATAAAAAACGGTCATCTGATTAGGGTTGTTAGATTTTATTTTTAAATATAAAGTTCCATCGTTTATACAACCTTGTATTGCAGTACCTGTAAAAAACATCGTGTATTCTACTAAATTGGGTGTAAATGACAATCCCGAAAAATTAGTTTTTTCATCATCTATTTCATTCAAATTATTAAAAAAGATTGTTTGTCCATCTAATGAGCTAACTTTCAATCTTCCTTTGAGTATATCACTTTTATAGCCTAAAAAGTTTTCGGATAGACTCTTATTAAACTTTATTTCATATTTTTTCCCATTATACTCTCCTTTCCAGACACCAATGTACTTTGATAATGAATTATTTATGTCTTTTGCATAATATTGTTGTGGACAATCTGAATTTTCTAAGCACTGGGCTTCTTGCTCTAAAGATATAACTTGAGAATTGCAGGAAATTGAAAACAAGATTGTAATTATTGATATAATTCTTTTCATAATATTTTAATTAGGGCAATTATTTTTTACAGTATCAGTTTTATCAGTATTTAATTTAATTTCAGTGTTTGTACCATCATCATTCATCTTATATAATGTCAATCCTTTTAAATTCATTTTTTCATCCATATATTTTAGTATTGCTAGTTCCAATTTTGCAGCATCTTTCAAAAAGGGTTTCATAATCATTTAAATGGTTCTTTATGTGTTTTAATTTGTTCGGGAGTAAAAGTTTTTATCTGATATTCATTTCCTGTAAAACGTATTTGGTAATTCATAATCCAGATACCATTACTCCATATACGTCGTTTAATTGCTATCCCTCTTCTGCTATTTACCACATTGAGATTAAAACGGAAAAAGCTGTTTCACAATTAGAGAAACAGCCTTTTTATTATTGTTTTGTTAAATGAATGAGTTGCTTATATGGTATTGTTGGCTGAAAATTCGTAGGACAAACTCCTTCAACGACAATATCATTATCAGGAAGCATAATAATAGTCATTTGCGAAGGTGTAGAAGGTTGTATTCTTAAATAAACATCTCCATATTCAGCACATCCTACACTATTTCCAACGAAATACATTTTATAAGCTTTTAAATCGGATTGGAAATTATCTCCTTTAAATTTAGTTTTTAAATCATCTTGCTCATTAAATGTATTATAAATTACATTTCCACTAGAATCTAAAACTTTCAATCTTCCTACTAACAAATCCCAATTGACATCATATCCTCCTACATTTTCCTTTTTAATAAAACTAAATTCATAAGTATTTCCATTTAAATATCCTTTCCATGTCCCTATATACTTATTTAGTGAATTATTGATGTCCTTTATATAGGTCGTGCTTTGAGGTATGGTTCCTGTTTGTTGTTCATATGTTACAGCTTGTTCCAAAGAAATGGTTTGAGCATTACACGAAATAGAAAAAATAATCAATATTAATAGTAGATGTTTCATAATTTTCTTTTTTACTTAGGGCAATTAATTGGTATAATATCTGTTTTGTCAGCATTGAGTTTGATTTCTGTAGTACCATCAGTATTCATTCGGTATAAAGATATTCCTTTCAGATTCATGTATTCATCAATAAATTTAAGAAATTTTAATTCTAAACTCATTTTTTTATTTTTAGAAATAAAATCAATAAATGGACCTTTAAAAGCCTCTTTTTGAGCGTTAGTAAAAGTTTTTATCTGATATTCATTTCCTGTAAAACGTATTTGGTAATTTCCAAGGCTTGAAACCATTATTCCATATACATCACTTAATGGCCTCCCATTATCTTTAGCATTTTTTACCAAATCCATAAAATATACCATATCAGCAGGAGAAAACATTTTGATGCCTTTCTTTCCTACTCCATATCCTTCTGCGTCTACATATTCGTAATCATTTACATGGGTATGTATAAAACCCATAATATATGTATTTGTAAATACATTGGGCAAACTTAGTGAATTTGCATCATTTGTAGCACTAGCATTATCTTTATACTCATAAGATCCACTCCATTTCTGAATGTAACCTGTTTCTTTTTTCAATGTGAGCTTTGTTTTAAGAGTATCAATTCTTTTAGAAAAATTTTCATCTTCTCTTTGCTGTTTTATTTTACTACACGGTGTCTGCGGTTTTACAATTGGTTGTGTAGGAATACCTATAATACAGCCGTTCTCATCCGTAAAGCCCGGCTGCGGATTGGTAGGAACAGAAGGGGTGGTACACGGCGGAGTGGTTGCCGGAGGCGGAGCCGTTTCGCCCGAACCACCGCCACTGCTTCCCCCGCCATTGTTAGGAGGATCTATAGGCGTAATGATCATCTCATTCTGCTCCAGACACGTAGTGGTGATAATCGTATAAAAAATAGGCGGCGTTCCTTCTTCCTTTTTCTGATAAATTGGGCAGCTTTCGTAGTTGGAGCCGTCATGTTGCTGATTGCCGCTGCAGGCTTCCCAATAGCTGTAGGATGAGGTAGTACACACCTGCCTCGCCAGCTGACTGCTTCCATTGAAGGTTCCGTTCTCCAGTCTGGTAACCTCTGTTTTGCCACGGGTATCTACAAACAAACCTGCCTGAAGCTTTGCTTTTTCTGCTTCGGTAAGAGTGTAGGTAATGAGCATCTCTTTGTAGGTACCATCGGGAAGCGGAGCCAGCAGAAGGTTTTCTAAGGGAGCATCTGCAGGAGCATTATCCCGCCGGATATGGAAGGTGTAGGTGTGATAATTGGGACCATTCTCAATATAGATCACATAATCGGTATCTATGGAAACTCCGTTGCCGTAATCAATTACCCGTCCGTTTGCATTGACTTTCGAGAAAGCAGCAATTCCTTTTTTGCCTTTTCAAGCTCTGGAAAAAGCTTAGCTTTGTGCTTGGCTTCATTGAGGGAAATTCTCTGGTTAGTTAATCTGAATTGGGTACTGCCGTGCGCCTCTTCCTCGTTATGAAATTCTTCGGTGCGGCAGGAGAATGCCGAGACACCGACCGCAAGAATCAGGCAGAGCCTGAGAAATAATTTTTTCTTCATGCTTTGTAGTTTTTTAAAGGTTTAAATATAAAAAATTCTGAAAACAAAAATGCAAAATAAATCACACAGACGCAATTCCAAACGGAATAAAATATCATTCCGTTTGGAATAATGTATTTCTCATAAAAAGTTTATCTTTATCCGGCAAAAATAAAATTATGAACAAAAGTATAGGCTATAAAATAAAGGAACTGAGAGAGCAGAAGAATATTTCGCAGGAACATCTGGCACTGCAGCTGGATGTCTCGCAAAGCTATCTCAGCAAAATAGAAAACGGAACCATCGAAAAATTAGATTTTTTGTTTATGCAAAAAGTAGCAGAGTTTTTCAGAGTAGAACCGCAGTACTTTTTGGATGATCAGGTATTTCAAAACATTGTCGATAATAATCATAGTTCTGCATTCGGAAATCCTTACAGTACTATAACAATTAACAACACATTTGCCGATGACTTGGTGAAAAGTCTGGTGCAGAATCAGGAGCAGATGTCTCAGCTGATGGAGATCCAGAACAGGCTGATAGAGCAGCTTTTGAAGAAGTAAAAGAACGTTTTTGCAAATGCCTCAAAATAACTCTGCAAAAAGATACGGACGTTTTCATAAAAACGTCCGTATCTTTTGAGCAAAACGTCCGTATCTTTTTATTAAAACGTGCGGACGTTTTTTTTATAACTTAAAAACAAGTTTTATAATAGATATTTTTTTGTTTTTCATTTCATTTTTTTCTTAATTTAGTTCTGTTATTTAAAATATTGTTTAACGCAAATAATCGAAAAGAAAATGCCTATTACATTCAGTGTAGTTCCTAAGAAGAACCCTCAGCAGCCCAACAATCCCCCAAAGTATTATGCCAACATCATTGGCGATGGGAAAACCACTCTTGCAGATCTTGCCAAGCATGCTGCCTCAGTTTCTACCGTATCCAAAGCCGACATTCTTGCCGTACTAGAAAGCACTTTTTCTAAAATTGCCGACGATGTAGCCGATGGTAAGATTGTTTATGTAGGTGAGTATTTCACCCTACAGGCAGGCGGTTCCAGCGAAGGGAAAGACACCGCAGAAGAAGTGAACGCTTCTAGCATCAAAACGGTAAAAACCATCTTCCGACCGGGTAAGATGATCAAGGATGCTCTGAAGCTTGCAGAATTTAAAAAGAAAGCTTAACAAACAAATAATCCTCCTGAAAAATTCGGGAGGATTTTTGTTTATTGATGTTACTTTTTTTAATGCCCATCAAAAATATTTTAAAGTTATTTATTAACCTTTTTTTGCACATCCATCACGCACGTTTTATATTTTTTATCACCATCTATAAATACAGTTGACATTTTACCTTTAGTATCTACATTTCCGCCTTTCCTTAAAGTGTTTTCCTCCTCTTCTGTAAAATTATAGTAAACAATGTACTTAGCATATGTTCCTTCTGCTGTTGGTACAAACAGAAGATTTGAAATAATGTCCTCACTACTATAATTTTCCCGGAAAAAGCTAAACGTATAAGTATGTAGTTGAGGTCCATTCTCAATGTATATTATTTGTTGAGTGTCGAACCAAACTCCTTCTTTATAATTTATATTTTTCCCAAAAACAGTATGGTTAAGTTTTCTGATGATAGCTTTAGAATTCTCTAATTCTGTTAGTAATTTTGATTTGTGTTGGCTATCTTGTATTGAAATTTTTTTTGAACTTACCGGATAATTGCTGTCATAAACCTGTCGAAACTCGGAATAAGATTCTTCAGTATGACAAGATATTATTGTAGAGCATGTAATAAAAATAAGTAGAGGGATAAATGATAATTTTTTTCTTATCATAATGTTTTATTGCAAATATAATATTTTTATGATATAGTTCAAATTAATATAAATTGATGAAAATAAGAAACTTGAGTTCAGGGAATATTATTAGGATTGTACGAAATATTAAGTTTTATTTCTTTTCATTCTGACTGACTGTCTCTGTATAATTTTGCGCTGTTCCATTTGGCGTGTTTGGAAGGTTCTATGCGCAAACCTCTTTTATAGGTATAAACTTTGGTAAATTCGGCTCCGAAAAAAACCAGCATACAGGAATAGTTGATCCACATCATAATTAAGATCACCGTTCCTGCGGTTCCAAATGCTGAGGTAGGTTTAAATTGAGAGAAATATAAACTCAGCAAAAATTTACCTAGTGTAAAAAGCACAGCCGTAAGCATCGCGCCTTTCCATACTGATTTCCAGCTCATTTCTACGTCAGGAAGTACTTTAAACATTAAAGCAAATAGCAAAATGACCAGTCCGAAACCTATGGCAAAATTAATGACTTCTACAATGAGATAAGTTTCCAGACCAAAATACCTGGTGATAAAATCATTGAAAAGGCTGATGAGCGAAGACATTACCATTGTAATCATTAGAAGAAATCCCAAAATAAGAATCATCCCCAAAGAATTGGCACGGTCTAAAAGAAATTTCACCAAAGCTTTTTTGGGTGCGGCTTCCACATCCCAAAGATTGTTCAATGATTTCTGAAGCTGAAAGAAAAGGGTAGTAGAACCAAAAATGAGGGATCCGATCCCAACGATTTTCATAAAAATATTCTCTTTATCAATTAAAGCGCCTGCAATCATTTCCTGTATGCTTTTAGCGACATCCTGTCCCATCATTCCACTGATTTGAGAAGTGATTTGTCCGCGGATGGCTTCTTCACCAAAAAAATATCCGGCAATCCAGATAATGATAATTAATAATCCGGGAATCGAAAAGATTGCGTAATAAGCGAGACTTGCCGAATCGCTTGTCGCACTGGATTTATTCCATTCTGTAAAGGTCTCTTTTACGGTTTCCCAGAAAAATTTTAGTTCTTTAAGCATGATTTGGTTTTGATAATTGAAATTAATATTTACTTGAAAACGGCTTGGCGGTTTTTTGGTAATTCAATTTTCCCGCCAACACGAGAAAAAGGAGGCATTTAAGCTAAAAGCTGATTACTAAAAGCTATTCGATGGTTAGAACGGATATCCGATAGCAATATTCAGGATCAGATTATCTCTTCGCCATGCTCCGCTTCCAAAATTGATTTTGTCGAACGTCCATCGGTCTCCTTTATCATAGTAAGGCACTCTTAACGGCATCGCAAGATCAAGCCTCAGAATGAGTATTGAAAAATCTAACCTTAAACCAACTCCTGCTCCTACAGCGATTTCGCTTAAAAATTCTTTTGAAAATTTTCCACCTGGTCTTGTATTGGTACCAGTATCATCAAATTCATCGTTAATAAGCCAGATGTTTCCGGCATCCACAAATGCTGCAACATTCAGAAATTTAAATAAGTTGGCTCTGTATTCAGCGTTCATTTCTAATTTAATATCTCCCGCCTGATCAAAAATCGCTCTTGTTGAATTTTCAGTCCTTGGGTCATAACTTCCGGGTCCCAAAGTTCTTGCACGGAATGCTCTGATACTGTTACTACCACCCACAAAGAATTGTCGGGCAAAGGGAATGTGTTCGGAATTTCCGTAAGGTACTGCTACACCCGCAATGAGTCTTGTCGCAATAGATGTTTTTTCGGTAAATTTATGATAGAAGCGTACATCGTTTTCAATTTTGGCGTACTGACTGAATGGGATTCCAAAAATATTTTTTTCTTTTCCATCTTTTACATTGGCTCCGGTTACTAATCCTGTAATATTTCCGGCTAAGTCAAGCATTCCTTTATAATAGAATGTATTTTTTCTAGGAAGCATTGTCGTAGAATAAGTGTAAGAATATGTCGGTCCGAAAATTAATTGTCGGTCAGTAATCCTTTGTAAATAAGGATTTCTAGCGGCTAAAGAATCAAACTTTGGTGTTACGTTCGCTGGGTCAATTAATGAAATATCAATCAGTTTCAGTTCATGCTCTTTGCGGACATTTTCCTTCCACTGATAACCAAAAGAGGCATTAAATGTATTTAAAGTATATAAAGTGGTTCGGTTTTGAAATTCATATCCCAGCTGAATATTGGTTCTTGGAACAAAGGCACTTGAGGAATTGAAACGGAAGGGTGCCACAATTCTCGGGATGGAAAGCTGGGCATTGGCTCCGGCTCTGAAAATGTTTTCGGCATCCGAAGGACCTCCAATCTGAACGTCGAATGCGCCGTAAACAGACGCTTTAAACTGTTCGGCTCCGCGGAAAAAATTTCTTTGTGTCCAGTTCAGGTTCACTTCACTTCCCGCATAGTTGGCAGAATTGGTTCGTCCTAATGCTTCGAGACGTAGAGACTGAAGCTCTCTAGGCGTTAAAATATAATAAGCATCAAATTTATGATTCAGAGAATCTGAAACTATAAATTCGTTTTTCACAAATTTAAAGACCCCTAAACTGATTAGCCTGTTTAAAGAAAGATTATGATCTTTCCGGTTGTAGAGATCTCCTTTTTCAAAATATAAAGCCCGGTCAAACACTTTTGGCTTGAATTTTTTCTCAGGATCTACGACAAATATATTGTTGTATTCATAACCTGTAAGAGAATCTGCACTCATCGGAATGCTGTATTTTCCTCTTTTTGCATCACGCAGATTATAATTCGGGAAAACCACTACCTTGTCAATGGTAAACTGCTCCTGCGCAAGTGTAGGAGTGTTGTCTTTTAACTTGACAATAAGTTCTACATCATTTTTTCTTTTACTTACTGTACTGTCTGCCTGAACGATAATGTTATCGGGATTAAAATAATAAAAACCTCGGTCTTTAAGCCCGTCATCAATTCGCTGTCTTTCTGCTTTGATGACATCCAGATCAAAAGGATTTCCAGATTTAAGCAAAGTTCTATCTTTAAGAACCTGAATTTCTTTGTTGATCTCAGATGAATCTGCAGGGAAATTTACGTTACTGATTAGATATCTTCCACCTGGGTTTAGCGTATAGATTACCTTTGCCTTTTTGTTTTTAGATACAGTATCATACCTTGCTCTAGCGTTAAAATAGCCTTTGTTTTCAGAATAATTAACGATGATATCTTTGTTGAATTCTCTGTCAACATCGCCCAGTAAAACGGGTTCTTCTCCAAATTTGTATTTCAGCCAATATCTGAGTCCTTTCTCTTTTTTTGGTTCCTTGGTGGCATTGTAAGCGTATAACTTCGGTCTCAATCCTAAAAAAGATGAGTTTGGTTTAGGAGTTAAATTATCTTTCAGAGCAGATTCCAGTTCGTTTTTCTCTTTTTTGGAAAGTGAGTCGCTTTCTATTTTTACTTCAGCTCCGGTATAGAGCATCTGTCCGTCTTTCAGAAATTTTGTATTGCTGCACGAAATGATTGTTGCAGTAAATCCTGAAACCAAAAAATATTTACAGTATATGTTTAGTTTGTTCCTCATGTTTATATTCTGAATTAATAACTCAGCGTAATCTTCTCTTGCTGAATTAATCGTCTTTGTGAACGTATAAAACAGTTAATTTACGTTCTCTGTTAAAATTTTATTTAAATTCTACGACTTCTTTATCTTTATTTCTTCTATTCTGAATGGCTTCTCTGTTTCGGTTGTTTCTGGACTTTCTGAAAATATCTCTGAATTTGTCATAATCCAGGGTAATGACAAATCCAAGCCCGGTTTCTACAATCTGCCCTTGTAAAGCAACCTGATATTCGTTTTTGCGATAAGCTCTCAAGGTATATCTTCCGTCTCTGGAAAGTGCATAATCTATGGTTACATCACCCGCAATATTGGTGGTATTTTCATTTTGTCTGGTTTCTCCTTCCAGTCCGAAGTTGCTTCCAACAGATACTTTTAATCTGTCGTTCAATAATCTTTTGCTGATGTCTACATTCAGATCGGTTCTTGTATTCTGCGTTCCGGTGGAATAATCTTCTGTAGATTCCAGATCGAAGTTGAGGTCAACACCTTTGATCAAATCTGAAGCTAAATTATTAAGCTGCTGAGAAAGAATTTTACTCACACTCTGTCTTGCCATGGTTTCGGCAGATAATCCGGAATTGCTTTGGAAAGGATTTTCGCCAATAAAACGATTCAGCAGCAATAAAGCAAAAACCTGCTTGTTCATTTCGTTCTCATCCTCTCTAAGCTGGGCAAGTTTGCCATCTACAGTTTCGGTTACATTAGAAGATACCGCATTGTTGTTCTCGTCTGTTGTAATGTCAAAGCTGATCTGAGGTTTCAGCAGCTCACCTTTCAGAATCAATAAAGTATTGAAAGGAATTCTCTGCTTAAACTGGTTCAGTTCTGATGGATTTCCAGAAAACTGCTGTTCTACCAGATCAATGGGTGCTGTTTCAGTTTTATAAACTGCAGTAATATTAAGGTCAGCGGTGGTGGGCTCACCCGTCCAGGTAATGGTGCTTCCTTTCTGAATATCAAATTTTCGTCTTAACAGACTTACCGACATTTCGTAGCTTCCTTTTTCTACCTGATAAACGCCTACCAAAGTTGTTTTTCCTGAAGGATCTATTCCGCCGGTAAGATCTGCCTCACCCTGAAGTTTTACAAAATCTCCGTTGGCTTTATCAATAATAATCGACATTTTTGCCTCTTTGCTCAATTCAATATTCACATTTACATCCATTCCTTTGAGGTTGGTCTGCGAATCAATAGAATCGGCTTTGATGGTTTTTGTTAATTCTACCTGATCCTGATCAATAAATTCCACAATGCCATCTCTTTCCTGTAATGAAGGCGATGATTGAGGAAGTACAAAAGTAAAATCTGTAGTTTCTGACACTGCCAGTCTTCCGTCAACTTTAGGTAGGTCTAAATTTCCTCTTACCTGTAAGGCAGCATCTATTGCCAAAATTCCGTACATGATGGCATCGTTCGATTTTTCTGAATTGACAACTTTGAAATCTTTTGCGTCTACATCCAGATTAAAGGCAAAATCTCTGTAGGTTTTTGTAAGTATTTGTCCGTCGATATTGAGAGAATTTCCATCTTTATCATTAATTTTAAACTTATCAAATTCTACTCCGCGGCTGGTAAAACTGATTTTGTCATTGATGTTTCTGAAGTCACTTCCGGTTTGCGCAATCATCATTCCCACATTATTCATCTTTACGTCACCTAAAATTCTCGGTGAATCTGCTGTTCCGGTTATTTTAAGATCTCCGGAGAGATAACCTTCCGTGTTGGTAATAGCATTTTGTGTAAAACCCTGTAATGTTTTCATCTGAAGCTGATTCATATCTAAGTTTAAATCAAAGCTGCTTGCAGAAGTGTTATATGTTCCTAAGATTTTAACATCATTATTATTTCCTGAAAGTGCAATGTCTGCATTCAAAACGTTTGCTGACTGGTTGTTGACTTTAATATCAAGGTTTCCGACCGGACTTCCGAAAACAAACAGATCGGTGACATCAATGTCAGAAGTAAAGGTCATATTTTTGGTTAAATCTCTCAATTGTGCTGTTCCGTTGATCGTTCCTTTAGCAAGAAGCGAATCTTTCTTAATGATTTCTGTAATGGTTTCAATCTTGAAGTCTTTCAGTGAAACATTCAGCGGACTTGTTGGTGAGCTGCTTTCGGATTGAAGAGAAATTTCTGCGCCCGAGTTGGAAAGTCTGAACTGATCTGCCACAATTCCCTGACTGAAAATCTGAATTTTATTATTTTCAGCAACATTCCAGTCTACATAATTTAGTTTTAAACCGTCAGGATTTAAAGAAATTTCTGTAATGTCGTTCATAGATTTTGCGTTTCCAGCAATTAGAAACCGGGTTTCATCTTTTTCATCTTTTGTTGTAATGTTATAATTAATGGTATTTTGGGCAATATCACCATTAATGTTGACCTTATTTAAAGCAAAACTTTCACTTTTCACTAAGGCAACGTCCAGGTTATACTGTAACGCCTGATCTTCGTTGGTGATTTTCAGACTTGTATTTTCTAACGAGTTGGATCCGTATACAACCTGTGGAATGTTGGCATCCAGCTCTATATTCTGTGAATCTGCGTTGTAGTTTCCGCTTATATTGATCGTCTCAAAACTTTTCAGATTAGGAACAAATTTTCTGATGAGGTCATCATTTTTAATCGCAGCATTAAGCGTAAAAAACTGTCCGGCATCAATTTTCTGATTTGGATCTGGCTTCTGAAACTGATAATACTGATTAATAGTTTGCGATAAGGCTCCGAAAATCTGAGTTAATTTATATTTTCCGTTGAGTTCAACATCGGCAATTTGGGAATTGAGTTTTAGTAAGGTTGAATCAGCGGTAGAAACTGCATTGAGTCTAACTTCCTGAAGCGGATACACTTCTTTTGTATCTGAAATGGCAAAATTCTGAAGATTCAGATATCCATTCAGATGATCGGGATCAAGATTTGTAAAATCTCCGTCAATTCCGCCTGCAATAATCATTGGTGAACTGTAAAAACCAAGCTTGTTTAAGTCTAATTTATTAATATTTCCATTGACTTTCACGGTTGGATTATCATTGAAAACTCCTGAAGCGGCAAGATGTAAATTAGCGTTCGGATCTTTTGAGTTTAAATCAATATCATAAACGCCACGGTTGATTTTACCTTTCAGATTCATGTTCTGATAAGTATAACCGTTGTAAGTTGCAGATTGTACATCGCCATTTAAATTAGCAGTCATTATTTTCGGGTCAAAACCTTGTCCTTTAGCGTTAATTTGTGCCGTAATGCTTCCCAGATCTTTATTCTGGATTATTTTTCCAATCTGTAAGCTTTGAAGATTGGCTTTTACATCGAAAGTTTCTCTGTTTTTTCTTCTTAAATCTGCTTTTGCAATCACCGCAGCATTTCCCAGAGTAGAAGTAAGGCGAAGATTGGTGTCAACAACCTGTGTGGTTCCTTTCGCCGTTCCACGAACGGTTAAGAACGAAGGTAATGTTATATTGTTTGGAATAGTATTTTTCGGAACGATATTATAAATCGTTTTAGATGCTGTCGAAAGTTCGGCAACATTCAGATCGTAATACAATTGGTCAGGATTTGTTGCATTTTTGATTTTTCCCGAAGCCAAAACTCTGAGTTTATCCAAACCAGAAACCTTCAAGTTTTGAATAGATAAATCATTGACATTTCCTCTTACAATAGCATTCACATTCAACGTTGCATTAGGGTATTTGTTGAATGGTGCAGTATTTCGTAAAGTAGGAACAATATTAAGAATATCAGAAAATCCGATTTTAGAATCACGGATGTCGGCTGAGATTTTCACCGCACCTACATTGGAAGATAATTGTTCAATCGAGTTATAATTTAACACAACCTCGTCTCTCAAAACTGTTTTTGGAGTTTGCAGATAAAGATTTTTCAGATACGCTTCTTTTTCAGCATATACAAAATCGGTGTTAAATTTTTGTACATTCAATCCTCTGGCTTCCTGAATTTCGGCAGATTTTACACTTCCTGCAAAAGTTCCGTTCTCCATTTTAAAATTCCTTACATCCAGATTGAGTTTAGAAAAGTTCAGATGATTAAAATCCATTCCATTTCTTGTGGGAGCAATAGCTGTATTGTTATAAGCTGCTTTCACGTCATTCAGTAAAAGTTTTCCTAAAACAAGATTCATTGCTTTTTGTTGCTCCGAAGTTTTTGCCGGATCCGGATCATTCTGATTTTTAGGATTTGCATTGTCTGCCGGAAGAAAAAGATTGGCATTGATGTTTGCTCCGGTCAGATAAACATTTCCAATGTTATAATTGTTGTTTTCCAGATCAATGCTGTTGACTTTGGTACTGAGTTCTTTAAATAGAACTTTTGCAAAAGTTTTGGTGTTATCATCACCATAATCTACATCAAAGTTGGTCAGTTTTATTCCGTTTAAACCTAATTTCATAGGTTTTTTCTGATTTAAAGAATCTACTTTTTCTTCAACATTTTTTGAAACTTCTTCCACAAGATCCTGCTTCAGTTTTAATTTTAACCCGTCTAGATTAATATCATTAACTGCGTAAGAATTGTTTTGAAGATCAAAGGTCTTTACTCTTGTATCAAAAGATTTAAAATAAACTTTGATGTCATTTTTTGATTGTTGATCGTTGAAAGTAAGACCTATATCTTTCAGTTTAATTTTATCTAAAGAAATAATGAAAGGTTTTGAGGGTTTCTTTTCCTGCTCTTCATCTGAAGCAGCAAAAGCATCAATAATATAATCGAAGTTAAACCTTCCCTGGGGATTTCTTACGACATTAGCTCTCACTCCTTCCAGATCAATAGAAGTAATATCTGCCTTAGATTTTAATAGCTGCCACATATTAAGACCTACATCAAAATTTTTGACCGCAAGAAGCGTATCGGTATTTTGTCCCTGCAGATACAGGTTTTCCATGATAAGGCTGTTTGGAAAACCAATATAGACTTTATCCAAGCTTACTTTTGTCTTGATTTTGCCTTCCAGATATACAATAAGTTTATCCTTTACATAATTTTGTACGGCAGGAAGTCTGAGACTAAGGATGAGAAGTATGATTAAAACAATAATGGAGATGATTGTTATAACAACACCTCTGAGAATTTTTCTTTTATTAAATTTCAGTTTCAAGTTTCTGTGATTTAGACAAATATACAATTCGTTTTTATATGTGAAAGGCAATTCACGGGCATGAAATTATGGATGTCTTATATTTTCAGAATTTGAAAAGTAATGAGTTTTAGCATGATGTATTTATTTATGGCAGTTTTTTTGAAGCCGTTATATCATTTAAGCAAGATTTTTGCCAATTGCAGAATTTTATGTTAAGAATACAAAAATGTGGTACTTTGAACAATAAGAAAAACCTGTTCAAACGAACAGGTTCTTTTGATGTATGCCTCGGCCGATATTAAATATTATGGAATATTTAAAAAGTGAATAGGTTTTCAGATGTTAGTTGAGTTACAACCGCGACATACATCTGATGGAGATTCAATTCATAAAGTATATATTTAAAATGAGTAATTATTCTTTCCATTTTACAGCTTCGCCTTGTGGGGCAGCGCCTCCCTGAGCTTGTGTAACTGGTGATTTTTCCTGGTTAATATGATAGATATAAGATGCAATTTTTTCGGCATCTCTTCCTGTGATAGTTCCTTCTTTAATGAACGGACGCATGGTTGGATTGTTGGGCGAACCATTTTCAAGCATCCAGAATACATTTTTGAATAAGCTTTTTTCCTTAATGTTGATCCAGTGATTGTCTGTTAGATTGGGTCCTATTCCGCCTTTTCCGTTGTCGCCGTGGCAGGTTACGCAATTGGTTTTAAACAATTGCTCACCTTCAGAAATGTAGTCTGCACTGTATTTTGCTGTTTCCAGGTTGATGGGTGGCGCATTTTTTTCGTATTCTTCTATCGAAGCCAGCTGTATTTTCGTTTCCTTGTCGTATTCCACATCCGGATGAGCATAATCTGTAAAGGCAAATGCAATCATATAAACACCGCAGAAAATGATTCCGAAATAGAAAAGCCCGATCCACCATTTAGGTAAAGAATTGTCGAGTTCGGTAATTCCGTCAAAACCGTGATCAATAAGAATATCCGTTTCTTCGGACTGAGACTGCTTTTTAAAGGCTGAGTTCCAGAGTTTCTGTAAATAAGAAGTGTTTTTATCTGTAATGTACATTCGCTTTTCTTCATCTGTCAGTCTGCTGAATCTTTCATTTTCTACTAAATCCCCGATAGAATTCATAATGAGCAGCAAGATGGTTACGATAATCAGCAATGCCCAGAAAATAGGTGTAGACAGATAATCGGAATCTTTTGCAAACATTTCAAATGCCATGATGATGATCCCTATGGTAAGAGCAATGTATATAGATATTGGAGTTCTTGTTTTCATTTCAAATAATATTTAAAATTAATCTACACTTGCTGTTTTAATCTCAGTTGTTTTGATATCTGTTCCCAGTCTTTGCAGATAAGCAATCATAGCAATAATCTCGCGCTGTTCCAGAGGTACAAATTGATTTCCTTTTGCAGCTTTATCTTTTTCTACCTGTAGTTTTACATCAGCTGCCTCAGCATAAATTCTTTTTACAATCGCCTTAGATTGATTATCTGCCCATTGATCTGCTGAATCAATTTGTGCTTTAGTATAAGGAATATCAAAAGTATTTTTCATCAGTTTCATTTTGTCTACCATTTGTGAGCGATCCAGTTGGTTGGTTATCAGCCATGGAAAACGTGGCATGATAGATCCTGCTGATGTAACTCTTGGGTTGTACATATGCTTGAAGTGCCATGAATCAGGATTTCTGTTACCTTCTCTATGTAAATCCGGTCCTGTTCTTTTAGAACCCCAAAGGAATGGTCTGTCGTATACAAATTCGCCTGCCTTGGAATATTGTCCGTTTTTACCGTCAAACCTGTTAACTTCATCACGGAACGGTCTTATCATTTGTGAATGGCAGGAATTACAGCCTTCTCGTATGTACAGATCCCGACCTTCCAGTTCTAATGGTGAATATGGTTTTACTGCAGATATAGTGGGTAAATTGCTTTTCACGGTTAGTGTAGGAACTATTTCTACCAATCCACCGATAGCGATTGCAATAAATGCCAATATTGATAATAGATGAGGAGTTCTTTCCAGCCATAGATGGACACCTTCGCCTTCTTTTCTTGCGCTTCCGACATTTGCTAATGCAGGAGCTTCTGCAGGAACTTCTTTTTGGAATGATCCTTTTCGGATGGTTTTATAAACATTAACAACCATTAAAATTGCTCCGCTTAAATAAAATAATCCGCCTAAAAATCTCATTTTATAATAAGGAATAATAGCAGTAACGGTATCTAACCAGTTTTTCCATAAAAGAGTTCCGTCCGGATTAAACTGTTTCCACATCAAACCTTGGGTAAATCCTGCAATATACATTGGTACAGCATAGAAAATTATTCCCAAAGTACCCAGCCAGAAATGCAGGTTGGCAAGTTTTTTAGACCAAAGTTCTGTTCTCCACATGATTGGAATCAGGTAATACACTACTCCGAATGCCATGAAGCCATTCCATCCTAAGGCACCTAAATGTACGTGTCCAATTACCCAGTCAGTATAATGTCCGATCTTGTTTAAAGATTTTGTTGCTAAAAGCGGACCTTCGAAAGTTGCCATTCCGTAACATGTAACAGCTACAACGAAGAATTTAAGAATAGGATTTTCTCTTACTTTATCCCAAGCTCCTCTTAAAGTTAATAAACCGTTGAGCATTCCGCCCCAAGACGGAGCAATAAGCATAATGGAAAACCCTGTTCCCACCGCTTGGGCCCATGCCGGCAAAGCAGTATACTGAAGGTGGTGAGGTCCTGCCCACAGATATACGAAAATCAAAGACCAAAAGTGAATAATTGATAATTTGTATGAAAATACAGGTCTGTTCGCAGCTTTTGGCATAAAGTAATACATCAAACCAAGAACCGGTGTTGTCAGTACAAACGCAACAGCATTGTGACCGTACCACCATTGTACCAATGCGTCTTTTACTCCGGCGTATGCAGAATAAGATTTCCAGCTTGTAAATGATAGAGGCACTTCCAAATTATTAAAGATATGAAGCATGGCAACCGCGATCCATGTAGCAATATAAAACCAAATCGCAACATACAAATGGCGTACTCTTCTTTTAGCAATCGTTCCAAACATATTAATTCCGAAAATTACCCATGAAAAAGTAATCAGAATGTCAATTGGCCATTCGTGTTCAGCATATTCTTTAGAAGTGTTGATCCCCATTAAGAATGTAATCACAACGGCAATGATCATAATCTGCCATGTCCAGAAATGAATCCATGAAAGAGTATCGCTGTACATTCTTGTTTTAAGAAGTCTCTGCATGCTGTAGTAAGCACCACAGAAAAAAGAATTACACACGAAAGCAAAAATGACAGCACTCGTATGAAGCATTCTTATCCTTCCAAAACCTAAAGCGCCCTGAGAATTAATTAATCCCTGAATATTACCGCTTCGTAAACTCATAATAGTTGTATCATCAGTTCCGAATAAAAATTCAGGTAATTCAGGATAGAAAAGCATCAAAGCTGCTGTTAGCCCCAAAATAAAACCAATAATTCCAAATACAATTGTTGCATAGAGGAATGCTCTGACAATATTATTGTCATAATTAAATTTTTGCGTCTCCATAAGTCTTGTTTCTTGCAGCGGATCAATTTTTCACTGTTGTTTTCCTCATTTAAATAAGGAATTATATAACCGTAATAAATATTATGCTGCTTGTATAATATTTTGACAAAGGTATTTACTAACTTTGTCTATGGCTATTAGATATACTTCTAAAATATACCCAAAACTACTAAAGCAATAAGTACGATGAAAATTTGTGGACAAAGTATCAGAAAAATAAGAAGAGAACGTGACCTTACTCAGGAGTACATGGCATTTGAAATGGGTATTTCACAAAAAGCCTATTCTGATATAGAAAATTCTAAAGTAAAAATCAATCTTGAAATCCTCACAAAAATTTCTGACATTTTGGATATAAAACCGTCCGATATCTGCAGTATTTCTCATAAATGCGGAACAGATGACTTTGAAGAAAAATATAAACAGCTGCTTGGTTACATGAAAAAGAATAATATTGAAGTTCCCGAAAGTTTAAAATAATCCTTTCTATCATACAAAAACAATTCACCATTCACCATTCACTATTGACCATTGACTATTCCCCCTTCCCTTTTGTA
>NZ_JBVYOF010000031.1:0-9253 GCF_056133985.1 Chryseobacterium sp. L12
CATCTGAGTTTATTTATTTTAATGTTTAAGAATGCAATAATAAAATAAATTTTTCAAAATACTGCGATATTTTTTATTCGGGTTTTATTCGGTTTTAGTCGAATAATTTTTACATTTGTAAAAAATGCTTTATGGTAAAGGAAAAGCTAATAAGAAAAAGAAACGAAAAAGATTTCACCCAAAAAGATCTGGCAGAATACCTGAATATCAGCCAGACCCAATACAGCCGTAAAGAGAAAGGAGAGGTAGACATCTCGGAAGAAGAATGGGAAAGAATCTCAAAACTGCTGGAAACTGAGGTGGAAGAGATAAAAGAAACTAGCGACAATAAGAATATCACAAACTACTTTGACAATGTTACAAGCAGCAACTTTGGTAGTGTTAATGGGAATTATTACTGCAACGTTCCCGAATTTCTTTTAGAAAACCAGAAAGAGCTGATAGAAATGCTCAAAAAAGAAAACAGACAGAAAAATGAAGAAATAGAACTTCTGAAAAAGAGAATAGAAGAACTCGAAAAACGATAAACAATAATCCCCAAAGAATATCTTCGGGGATTTTTTGTAAGTTATTTCACCTCAACAAAATTATCTTCGGGATTTACATCTGCCATTCGCTGGCTGAAATCTATTCCCAAAACTTTAAGCTGAGATTTAGGGTAAGGAACTGTCAGGGTATATTCTTTCTGTGTCCACGGCCAGTAATTCAAAGTGGTAAAATCACCAAAAGCATCTTTGGTTTTCCAGGTGCGGGTCATATTTAATGGAATCTGGTAAGTCACTATTTTATTATCTGCAGTAATCACAGAAAAATCAATCGGCATCGGAACCTGACTGTTATTCACCAAAGTAATCGTTGTAGATTTTGCATCGTATTTTACATCCTTTATGCCGTAGTCGATGGTTTTTATGGTGTTAATCCAGTAGTGATGAAACCATTTCAGATCCATCCCGGAAATTTGCTGCGCAATATGAAGAAAATCTCTGTCGGAAGGATGTTTCATGCTCCATTCTTTAAAATATTCAGTCATGATTTTGGCTAAATTTTCTTCCCCTACGATATATCCTAACTGCACAAGATACAATTCGCCTTTTACATAACTTGCAAAGCTGTACGCCGTTCCGTTATCATGATGATCTCCCAGCCAAACTGCGGGTTCTTCAATTCCTCTTTTCACGATATTTCTATAGGCATCCAGTTTTTCAACAAAAGCATTCGGCCGGTTGTCTTTTGGCGGAAACAATTCGTGCATTACGATGCTTTCTGCATAACTCGTAAAACCTTCATCCATCCAAGGTCGCATCGGTTCATTGGTAGCCAGCATCTGCTGATACCACGAGTGTGAACCTTCGTGAATCATTAATCCCATTAAATCTTCCAGACCTTCGGCTTCACCTAAAATCATCGTACACATCCCATATTCCATTCCGCCATCGCCGCCCTGAATAAATGCATAGGAAGGATAGGCATATCTTCCGAACCTGCTGTTCATGATCTGAAAATATTTTGAAACATAAGGTTTTGCTTCAGACCAGTATTTCGTTTTATCATTTTTCTGATATACAAAATATACTTTTGGACCTTGTGGAACATCAAAGTTTTCTACTGAATAATCTTTATCTGCAGCCCATGCAAAATCAAGCATATTTTTGGCAGTCCATTTCCATGTTGCTTTGTTTTTGTCTGCTTTAATTTTTGCAGAAGCTTCATATCCTTTCACTTCAGAAGGATTCAAAAGTGTTCCGCCCGCTCCTATTACATAATCTTTATTAATCTTGATCGTTACATCAAAATCTGCAAACGGTGCATGAAATTCTCTTCCAACATAATCGAACGCTGCCCATCCGTCGTAATCGTATTCAGAAATTTTAGGATACCATTGTGTCATCGTCATATCAATGCCTTCCTTATTATTTCTTCCGCTTCTTCTGATCTGTTGCGGAATTACGGCGTCCCAATTCATGGTGAAAGTAGTTTTTGAATTCGGCCTGATCGGTTCTGCCAAATATACTTTCATAACGGTTTCCTGAACTTCAAATTTCAGTTCTTTTCCGTTTTGCTTAATCCAGTGAATATTTTGCGACCCTTCCTGATCCTTGGGAATAGAAGCCAGCCTGGAAATTCCGTCTTTCTGCAATCTTCCGTCACCATTTTTACCTTGTCCTGCAACTCTTTGATCCATCATAGAATTAGGTTTGAAGGCATTCCAGTATAAATGAAAATATACAACCTTTAACTCATCCGGGGAATTGTTGGTGTATTCTAACGTCTGATTACCCGTGTAGGTAAATTTTTCAGCATTCACATCAATATCCATTTTGTACTTTGCATATTGCTGATAATATGCTCCCTGCTGAGCCTGAAACTGCGTAATAATAAATGCAAACAGGATTGCTACTGATCTTTTCATTGAAGAATTTAATTTGCCTAAAGATAAATAAATTTTGAAAGAGACTAAAATTGTATATTATACCATCAGCTATCAAAAAAAGTTTTAAACAAACTTACTCAGATTTACAAATTGTTACTTGTTCTTTATCAGCTTCTTGATTAAACTAATCTGCCCCAAATGATAATAGGCATGCTCAATCATTCCATCAATATTTCGAAGATACGTTCCGTACTTTTCATCTACAAAAACTTCATTCATTTTAGAATCAGGCATTTGCTCAAGCAAAACTGCAAATTTTTCAGAATCGCTCCAAAGTTTATGTAAAAGTTCTTCCCATTGCAGTTGAGATTCAACAGGAGGAAGATCAAAGCTGTATTTGTCTCTGATTTCCAAATCGCCTCCTTCAAAAACATTGATTAACCCTGCAATATAATAATCAATATGAAAAGTAAGCATCGCAATTGTATTCAAATCAGCGATTTTCTTTGTTGCCTGTTCCCAACTTATGTCAGAAAGCTGATCTTTGAAATTTGTATTGGCAATCCATTTTCCATCAAGGATTACCTCTCTGAATCTTTTGGCTAATTGTAAAGATGTACTCATTTTTTTCTTAAAGATAAATCATTTTAGTCTTTTTTAAAAACCATGATATAAAAAATCCTTCAGGGCTTTAAAAACCTTGAAGGATTAAACTTTATCTACATTGAAATCTATTTTCTGGTTGTAGCTTCTTTTGCTGCACTTTGTAATATTTTTTCCAAAATTCTTAAAGTAATCAGATACGTTGGTTTTACACCCGTCAATCCCAAACCACCTGAAGAAAGCGTACTTCCAGTTTCCAGAGGGTTATCTGAAGCATAATAGGCGTAACACACAAATAAATCCGGTGCAATATGATGCCTGATTTTAGACGCAACCTGAATCGCTTTCTGATAGTGCGCTCCTTCCATTTCAAGTCCGATGGCTTTCCATGACGTGTTCATAAAGTAGGAAAGAATATCTCTGTTTTGAAGGGAAGTTCCCAAAACGGTAATCATAGGACCTTCAAAAGCCTGAAGTTCGTCATCAATAAAATCTTCCAGCTTCAAAGCATTTTCAAAAGGATAGTTATCTGCTGTTCCTTCAAAAATATGCGAAGTCGGGATCATAATATCGCCTTTTCCACCGGCAAGTATCCCTGCTTTCCCCATAATGGAAACAGATTTTACTTTCATCATATAGACCTCACCTTTCTGTTCAAACGGTCTCAGTAATTCATCCATGATTTCATACGCCTGCTCACCAAAAGCATAGTCGAAAACTAAAACGACATCATCACCGCTGAATTTAATACTGCTGAATGGTGTATTTTTTAAATCAACAGATTTTAAATCAATAATCTGAACATCAATATTACTGCCGCTCTTATCATCAATATAGATTAAACCCTGATCCTGAGAATATTTCAGAACTTTATTCCGAAGATCTTTCTTGTTTGAAATTTCTTCATATAATTTATAGTCGACTTCTTTTGTTTGCTTTTTATTCAATGCATCATTCGCAAACAGCATATTTTTCACAGAATGCATATTGGCAGAAATAATGTGAAGCGGCCTCATGTGAAGATCGTTTTCAAATAAAACTTCCTTTAGTTTATGAGCCCATTTTTCGCCAAAATAATGATGCCCTACTCTTTCTTTTAAAATAGCACTGAAGTAAACCTCTCTTTCTCTAGTTTCTTTGGCATCTTCAAGACTTACTTTGCCTAAATGATAGATGATTTTAAATAATCTGTCAGGATTTTCATCGTCCCCAAAAGTATTATAAGCGTTCAAGGTTTCGTCAAATGTTCTTCCTATTAAAGAAGACAGATGAATCAGGGCAACTTCTTTTTCTTTTCTGCTGAATTTTTTTTCGCCTTTTACTACCTCTTCAATAATTTTGAAGGCTCTGGTCGGCTTCCAGTTTTCCTCCTGAATGAAGGCAAGATTTCTTATTTTGTCTGCTTCAATGAACAGAAATGTTAAGTGAGTAAGAATATCATAAATTTCTGAACGACCCAGAAGAACCTCAATATTCATTTGGTGTTCATCTATTCTGTAACAGTTTCTTCTTCTTTTTTTTGGAACAATTGGCTCAAAACTTCCTTTATCAAAACCTTCATCTGATGTAAGATGTATAAAAGCACATTCCTCAATACCTTCTGGAAGCCTGTCTAAAACATACATCAAACCATTGAGTTCCAATTTGCTTGGAATACTCATGGTACCGTAAATTTCCGGATTGATCGTCTTCAACAAACTTCTAATGCTTTCTCCTGAAACTCCGCTCGGCTTAAAAAACCCTCTATAAAACAGGTGTCTCATAGAAATGTATAGTCTTTCAATTGCCTCGGTGGTTTCTCTCGCTCTAGAATTTGTCATATATTTAAATTTTTTATAAAAAGTCTGCTAAGTTACGAAAAATATTTTAAATGAAATTATTTGTTTGCTACCCAGCGTTTTAATAACCTAAATCCAATATAAATATTTCTTATTTTTAAAATTAAAGATTTTCGTCGCTTGTTTAAAAGTTACCGGAATAAATTTTCTTAACATTAAATATTGCTGTTTTTAAAGTTCGGTTTAATCTCTCATATATTAATAGGAATAAAACTTCAATTTGAAACTTATCCCTTTTAAAAAGTCATTCTATTTTAAAAATTATATTAAATTTTAAAAACACCCCTTAAATTTTTAGGGTTAAAATTTTTTCAATTAGTTTTTTTTGTAAATTTGTCCTATAAAATCAACCCAGTATGTCAACTTTAAGATTCAAAGCGCTAGAAACTTTACCATTCAAGGACTTCAGAAGAGATAATTCTGTAGAAGTTCCCGTGAAATTGTCAGAATTATTCTGCCAGAATGTTTTCTCAGAAGAGACAATGAGAGAATATTTAACAAAGGAAGCATTCCAGTCTATTATGGATGCGGTAAAAAAGGGAAGCAAAATCCAGAGACACATTGCGGATCAGGTTGCGGTAGCCATGAAAGATTGGGCAATGAGCAAAGGAGTGACTCACTACACTCACTGGTTTCAGCCTTTGACAGGTTCTACTGCAGAGAAGCATGACTCATTCTTCACGCCAATCGAAGGAGGAAGAGCAATCGAAAGATTCAGCGGAAATTTACTGATCCAGCAGGAACCAGATGCATCTTCTTTCCCGAATGGAGGTATCAGAAACACTTTTGAAGCAAGAGGTTACACCGCATGGGATCCAACATCACCTGCATTTATCATGGGAACTACTTTATGTATTCCTTCGATCTTCATTTCTTATACCGGAGAAACTTTAGATTATAAAGCACCTCTTTTAAGAGCATTAAATGCGGTAGATGAAGCTGCAACCAACGTAATGCAGTATTTCGACAAAAACGTAACAAAAGTAACGCCTACTTTAGGTTGGGAGCAGGAGTATTTCCTGGTTGATTCTGCTTTGTATCAATCCCGTCCGGATTTGGTTTTAACAGGCAAAACATTATTAGGCCATTCTCCAGCAAAAGGACAGCAGTTAGACGACCATTACTTCGGTTCTATTCCTACAAGAGTAATGAATTTCATGAAAGAGCTGGAAGTAGAATGTATGAAATTGGGTATTCCTGTAACAACAAGACACAACGAGGTTGCCCCAAACCAATTTGAGCTGGCTCCAATGTTTGAAGAAGTAAATGTTGCAGTAGACCACAACTCTTTGTTGATGGATGTTATGACAAGAACTGCTCACAGACATCATTTCCATATTTTATTTCACGAAAAACCATTTGCCGGGGTAAACGGAAGCGGAAAGCACAACAACTGGTCTTTAGCAACCAATACCGGTGAAAATCTTTTAAGCCCGGGAAAAAACCCTAAAAAAAACTTACAGTTCTTAACGTTCTTCGTAAATACAATTAAGGCTGTTCACGAATATGCAGATCTTTTGAGAGCAAGTATCGCCTCTGCAAGCAATGACCACAGATTAGGAGCCAATGAAGCTCCACCGGCAATTATTTCCGTATTCATCGGAAGCCAGTTGTTCAGAGTTTTGGAAGAGCTTGAAAAAGTAACAGAAGGAAAACTTTCACCAGACGAAAAAACAGACTTAAAACTAAATGTAGTAGGAAAAATTCCTGAGATTTTGCTGGACAACACCGACAGAAACAGAACTTCTCCATTTGCATTTACAGGAAATAAATTCGAAATCAGAGCGGTAGGCTCTTCTGCAAACTGTGCAGAATCTATGACGGTTATGAACACAATTGCCGCAAAACAATTAAACGATTTCAGAAAAGAAGTAGACGCTTTAATTGAAAAAGGACTGAAGAAAGACGAAGCTATTTTCAATGTACTGAGAGAGTACATCAAACAGTGCAAAAACATCATGTTTGAAGGTGACGGATATTCTGATGACTGGGCTCTGGAAGCTGAAAAAAGAGGTCTTAATAACCTAAAGACTACGCCGGAAGCTCTTAAACAGGAAATGGACGAGAAATTTTTGGCTCTTTACGAAGAAATGGGAATTTTCACACACAGAGAAGTTGAAGCAAGAAACGAAATCAAGCTGGAAAAATATTCTACCGTTATTGATATTGAAGCAAGAGTATTAAGTGATATCGCAAGAAACCACATTATTCCTTCTGCTTTAAATTATCAGAACCGATTGATTGAAAACGTAAAAGGATTAAAAGAAATATTTGGTGATGAAGAATTCAGACCTTTGGCAAAAGAACAAATGAGTCTTATCACAAGTATTTCTGAGAATATTTCTAAAATGAAGCTGGGCGTTGAAGATCTTATCAAAGCAAGAGAAGCTGCAAAAGCAGTTACAGATAGCCAAAAGCAGGCAGAAGACTACTGCAACAAAGTAAAACCTTTATTTGATGTAATCAGAGAAGCATCGGATGATCTTGAAATGATGGTAGACGACGAGCTTTGGCCAATGACAAAATACAGAGAAATGTTATTTACAAGATAACATCTGTAAAGTTCCATATTAGTGATAGTTCTCCGGTTTTTCCGGAGAACTTTTTTATTGAAATCTAAGCATTTATTTAACAATAAAAGCACTTGCAATTATTGAAAAATAAAGATCTACTTCTATTATGTTAAAAAATCTTAATAAAAAAAACCGCCGGTTTGCCATAAATGGAAGCCTGCGGTTTGTTTTCTTTTAACATACTTAAAAAATATGTTAAAATGTGTTAAATCAAGAACCTGATAATACTCATATACAGGCACTTTTCTGGGGAATATCTACTTTTGTATTGCTTTAGAGAAATAAATATTCCTTTTTAACACGGATAATAAAATTTATATGAAGAAAAGAGTTTTGTTTTATTTAGTTGCTTTTGTTTCTACATTATCATTACAATCTTGCGTTACCAACTATGTGGTATCAAAACCAGCAACTTATGCTAAAGAGTACAAAACAGATGCCAAACTAGCCGCAGTAGATACTCAATTGGAAAAGGATAAAAAATTGCTAATCAGTTCTTTTGTTTCAGAAAAAGCAGTTGCTTTATCCAATGCTAAAAATTCTTTGAAGAGTTTAGAAATTGCAAAAGCAATCAAGCACAGCAAAACAATTGACAATATTTTAGCCGAAGCATCTACTTACTTGGGAACACCTTACAGATATGGAGGAACTACAAGAAACGGAATAGATTGTTCAGCATTTGTTCTTTCAGTATTCGGAGCTGCTGCAGGTCTTAGCTTACCAAGAGTAGCCGCATCTCAGGCTCAGGAAGGAGAAAGTGTAGATAAAGAAAACCTTCAGAAAGGTGATTTGATTTTCTTTTCTCACGGCAGAAGAATATCTCACGTAGGAATTGTAGAGGAAGTTACTGAAGATGGAGAAATAAAGTTTATTCACGCCGCAACTTCTAAAGGTGTCATGGTTTCTTCGCTGAATGATTCTTATTGGGGACCTAAATACAGATTCGCCAAAAGAGTAATCAACGAAAACGGAGAAAATTACAACAGCCTTGCATCTGCATCAGGATTTTAGTCTTAAATAATTGATTATATAAATAAAGCCATCAGTTTTTGATGGCTTTAATTTTTGTTTATAATAATATGAATCAAAATAACTAACTGTTTTTATCAACTTCTATATCAAGATGACGTAATAGACCATGAACTTCAGAAAGTGAAAATTTCGTCTTTCTGAGATTATTTTGGGCTGGATTAATTGTATAGTTAAAAGAAGTTCTCAAATCTGCTTTTTCCAAATTGGTTCTGTCGAAAATAGCCCCGCTTAAATCACAGTTTGAAATGACAGAGTTTGAAATATCAGCTTCAGAAAAATCAACTTCAATAAGCTTTGAATTTTTAAACTGAGTTTTTCTAATGGTTGATTTATAAAAGACAGAATTGTTCAAAGCACAACCCTCGAATTTAAAAGACATTCCAAATTCGTTACAGTCATTGAAAGCCATTCCGTACATTTTACAGTCTTTAAAAACAACTTCACGAAAAGCAGTTCCAATAAGTTTGGTCATGCTTAAGTTACTTTCGATAAATTCGCAGTCAGTAAATCTAAATCCGGAAATATTTAAGTATTCAAAATTACAGTTTCGGAAAGTACAGTTTTCATATTCGCCCAAATTTAAAGGTTTTTGAGTGAAATTTATATTTTCAAAACTTTCATCCGCAACGTGAGTTCGGGATAAGAATTAATAAATTTATGATACAAAAAAGCAGAAAAATTAGTATATTTAAGGTATTGAAATTCAAATATATAACTAAAATTTCTGCTATGATTTCTGATGATAAAATTACAACTATTTATTACATTGTTGATGAGTTTTTTAAAGAATTTAATAGTATTCTGAAAGATTATGCTCTGAAAGATCCGAAAATTAA
>NZ_JBVYOF010000032.1:0-25476 GCF_056133985.1 Chryseobacterium sp. L12
CCTGGTTTCAATCTATGTTCATAATCGTTGGCATTCCATAGCTGAAAGTTTACTACTTTTTCATTGCGGATTACACCGCCGCAATCAATAAAATTTTTATTGATTTGTCCCACTTCGGTAACGTGGAAATGTTCGGGAACAGGCGTTCCGTTCTCTAACTGAAATTCAACATTCTCTAATGTTGGTAACATTTCTTTGATTTTTGATAGTTTCATATTAACTGAATTTTAAGTAGCACAATAAATGTTATATTGCAATATAACGATGTTAAATATTAAAAAAATGCTATGGGCAGCACTTGGTTACTTTTACCTCCTGATTGAAAAACGCATTAAATTCCTCTTGAATTTCATTCCATACTTTTTCATCAATACAATAGCAAACAGATTTTCCCTCAATCGTTCCCTGAACGATACCGATGTTTTTTAATTCCTTTAGATGTTGTGAAATGGTTGCCTGTGCCAACCCTAATTCCTCAACCAAATCGTTACAGATGCAGGCATCTTGATTGATGATATATTGAAGTATAGCAATCCTTGCAGGATGCGCCAAAACCTTAAATCGAGAAGCCAGCTTATTCTGTTGGTCTGTAAATATTTCTGATTTGGTAAGTCCCATAGTTTACACTTTTACATCGCAATATTACGATAATAAGTTTAAACACAAAAGTAGTTTATGAAAAAATATTCAAATCTTAATTCTTTTCAAGTTTCTATTTCAATTTACTAAGTGGTAAAACCCTACCTCTCAAAGCCAAACCCTGCCACTTCTGCAAAGGGGCTCATCTACTGCTATAATTTTAGGCTTCAAGTAAAATTCTAAGCAAAATTATAGTATGGATACACAGCAAAAAGACCTATCGTATTTCAGGTTACGATTACAAGAATTATTAAATACCAGCTTTCCCGAAAAAGCAAATGACCAAAAATTTATTGAGCAACGTTCTTCGTGGGGCGCCAATGCTTACGAGGGGGCTTTTAGTTCGGGAAACGCTATTGAGCAATGCAACGAAATAGCCAATTACATACTTTTTGAGGGCTTGCACTTCTCCAAATTCGACACCGTTTTTCAGGTGGTATGCAATGAGTTTGATACCATAATGGCAGATGAGGAACTGCGACCGTTCGCCCTGAAAATGTTCGCGGTTTGTGAGCCTGTTTTCTCCGGCTACCAGCTAACCGATGATTTCGCTTATAACACAGAGTACGACCTGCTCTATACCGAAATAACCGGAACCATCGCAATATGGATAGAGGAAAATGGGCTTCAGTAAAAAGCAACATCTCCAACAGAACATTGATGCCCTGCGAATTGCTTTTAAACTGGAAAAGGAGAAACGACAAGCCACCGTAGGCGAAAGACTGCTAATGATGCAATACAGCGGATTTGGCGGTCTTAAATTCGTGTTGAACCCCATAGCGAACGAAATAGACATCAATAATTGGAGAAAAACAGAACACGACCTTTTCCCGATTACGCAGGAACTCCACCAACTACTCAAAGAAAATTCAGAAGACGAAAAGCAATACCGCAGGTATGTGGACAGTATGAAAAGCTCCGTACTGACGGCTTTTTATACACCGCCACAGGTCATAGATGCGATTTCCGCAACTTTGCGTGAAAGCGGTCTGAACATTGATAAATTCCTCGAACCCTCCGCAGGTATCGGGTCTTTCATACAATCCTTTTCAGAAAATAAAAAAGCCAGTGTTACTGCTTATGAAAAGGATTTGCTCACAGGCAAGATTTTAAAACAGCTTTATCCCGAAAGCAATATTCGTGTAAGCGGTTTTGAGGAAATCCCCGAAAAGGGACAAAACAGCTTTGATGTAATCGCCAGTAATATTCCATTTGGCGATACTTCCGTTTTCGACCTTTCCTATTCCCGAAGCAGGGACAGTGCAAAAGTACAGGCAGCCCGAAGCATACACAATTACTTCTTTCTGAAAGGTGGTGATATGCTCCGTGAGGGCGGTTTGCTGGCTTACATTACTTCACAGGGCATTCTGAATAGTCCGAAGAACGAGCCGATACGCAGGGCGTTGATGCAGGATAATAATTTGGTTTCGGCTGTCCGCTTACCCAACAACCTGTTTACGGAATATGCAGGTACGGAAGTCGGCAGTGATTTGATTATCCTGCAAAAGAATACGGGAAAACAAAACTTGACCGAAGCCGAAGAACTGTTTTGCCAAAGCAGGCAAACGGAATACAACACTCCGGGCAATGCGCTCTTTCAGGACAGCACAAGGATTGTGCATACCGACCGCAAATTAGATACCGACCCTTACGGACAACCTGCACTCATCTATACTCATAAAGACGGTGTTAACGGAATTGCCCAAGACCTCAAACAAATGCTTACGGATGATTTTGGTAAGCACCTGAATTTGAATTTATACAAAGGCGAACGGAACGATGAGCCTGCATTACAAATTCCTGTTACACCAACACCAACGGTTACACCTCCGGTTATCGAACCTGTAACCATTCAGCCGGAAATACAATCTTTATCTGTTCCTATAATCAATCGGGAAAGTCCGCAGGAATTAAAGCAACTAAGCATTTTCGACTTGTTTGAAAATGTGGACGAGCCTGTAATGGTTGCTGCTCCATCCAAAAAAACGACACAAGTTAAAAGGCAAAGCACCAACAAAAGAAGAGGTGCAATAGGTCGCCAACCTGACCTGTTCAGCAGTGCGATGCAGCAACCTTATACGCCTCCGATTACCAATAGAACTGCCAACGGAAGCCCATCTACCAATGGCAAAAAACAGGAAGCTATCGGCGACCTGTTTTCACAAATAAACGGGAATGGCCAAGCTGATAAGCCAGCCGTTCCCAATACCATTCCCGAACCTGCTCCTTATAGTGGCGAACTGCAATCGTACCACCGTAACGATTGTCTTGTTGTGGATAATGGTTGGGTCGGTCATCTGCAAGATGTAGATACATCAGACGGTACGGCAGTTTTCCACCCTTTGCAGTTACCGACCTTACAGAAAGCAAGAGCCGAAGCGTACATTGCTGTACGTGATGTTTACCAAGACCTTTACAATAAAGAGGCAAAGTTTCAGACCGAATACAAGGAAGAAAGGGAAACCCTTAACCGCCTTTACGATGCCTTTGTCAAAAGGTACGGAAACCTTAACAGTGCCGATAATATCAAGCTCATCAAAGCGGATAGTTCCGGCAAGGAAATCCCTTATTTGGAGCGTGTTGTTGGTGGCGTGGTACACAAAGCGGATATATTCAGCCGTCCGGTAAGTTTCTCCACCTTAACAATAGCAACGGACAATCCCGAAGAAGCGTTAGCGGCTTCGCTGAACAAATACGGAAGCGTGGATTTGGACTATATGTCCGAAATCAGCGGTATTACCGATGATGCTTTGAAAGAAGCCTTACACGGTCGCATTTACTACAATCCTTTGCAAAAGGAATATGAAATATCCGAACGCTGGATTGCAGGAAACGTAGTAGAGAAAGCCCAAGAGGTACTGAACTACATTGAAAACAATCCCAATGATACTGAAGCCAAAACAAGCCTTACCGTTTTGGAAGAAGCCCGACCAAGACGAATTGAGTTTGAGGAACTCGATTTTAATTTGGGCGAACGCTGGATACCCACTGGCATTTATGCCCGCTTTGCTTCACATCTTTTTGATACGGACGTACTCGTTCATTACTCTGAAAGCTCCGATGACTTTTCAGTAAAGTGCGACCGTAAGAATTTGCATATATGGGAAAAATACGCTGTCAAAGCTGAAAGCAGAACGTTTGACGGGATTGCCCTGCTCAAACACGCATTGGTTAATACCACGCCGGATATTACCAAAAAAGTAATGGTTGGCGACCAAGAGGTCAAGGTGCGGGATATGGAAGCCATACAAATGGCGAATACCAAGATTGACGAAATCCGTACCGCCTTTACCGAATGGCTCCACGCCCAAAATGATGAGTTTAAAAGCAGGCTGACCGACCAATACAACGATACTTTTAACTGCTTCGTCCGACCGAACTATGACGGAACGCATCAGGACTTTCCGGGCTTAGACCGTAAGGCATTGGGCATTGAAGACCTGTATTCAAGCCAAAAGGACACGGTTTGGATGATAAAGCTGAACAACGGTGCTATCTGCGACCACGAAGTAGGTGCAGGAAAAACGTTGGTTATGTGTACGGCAGCACAGGAAATGAAGCGTTTGGGACTGGCACACAAACCGATGATTATCGGTCTGAAAAGCAACGTTCACGAAATTGCCGAAGCCTACCGCACCGCTTACCCACACGCTAAAATCCTGTTTCCGGGCAAAGAAGATTTTACGCCCCAAAAACGCCTGCGGATATTCGGCGATATTAAAAACAACGATTGGGATTGTGTAATCCTCACACACGACCAATTTGGTATGATACCGCAGTCGCCCGAAATTCAAAAGGAAATACTCGAAATCGAATTGGACAGCGTAGAGCGTAACCTCGATGCCCTGCAATCGCAAGGCAAGGAAGTTACAAGGGGAATGCTTGCCGGAGTAATCAAGCGGAAAGAGAACCTCGAAGTGAAGCTCAAAACCCTGCAACACGATATTGAAAACCGCAAAGATGATGTGGTTGACTTTAAGATGATGGGCATTGACCATTTGTTCGTTGATGAAAGCCACCAGTTCAAAAACCTAATGTTCAATACAAGACATACAAGGGTTGCCGGATTGGGCAATGTGGACGGTAGCCAAAAGGCATTGAACCTGCTCTTTGCTATCCGTACCATTCAGGAACGCATCAATGCGGATATGGGAGCAACTTTCCTTTCGGGAACGACCATAAGCAATTCACTTACGGAACTGTACCTACTTTTTAAGTACCTGCGACCAAGAGCATTGGAAAAACAAGGCATTCACTCTTTTGATGCGTGGGCTGCTATTTATGCAAGAAAAACGACCGATTATGAATTTTCGGTAGCTAACAATATTGTAGCAAAAGAACGTTTCCGATACTTTATCAAAGTGCCGGAGCTGGCACAATTCTACTCGGAAATCACGGATTACCGAACGGCAAAAGATATAGGTATTGACCGCCCCAATAAGAACGAGGTATTGTATAACATACCGCCTACTCCAGACCAGGAAGATTTTATCAAAAAGCTAATGGAGTTTGCCAAAACAGGAAATGCTACCTTATTAGGAAGAGAACCTTTATCACAAAGCGAAGAAAAAGCAAAGATGCTTATCGCAACGGACTACGCCCGTAAAATGTCTTTGGATATGCGGATGGTAAGCGGTGCGTATGATGACCACCCCGATAATAAGGCTTCGCATTGTGCGGCAAACATTGCCAAGTATTACAACCAATACAACGCACAGAAAGGAACGCAGTTCATTTTCTCCGATTTGGGAACCTACAAGCCGGGCGAATGGAATGTGTACTCCGAAATCAAACGCAAGCTCGTGGAAGACCACGGCATACCTGCACACGAAGTCCGGTTTATACAAGAGGCTAAAAATGATAAGCAACGCAAGGAACTTATCAAAGGAATGAACGAGGGCAAAATCCGTGTACTGTTCGGTTCTACAAGTATGTTGGGTACAGGTGTGAATGCACAAAAAAGAGCAGTTGCCGTTCATCATTTAGATACACCGTGGCGACCAAGCGACCTTGCCCAAAGGGACGGTCGGGCAGTCCGAAAAGGCAATGAGATTGCCAAGTTCTTTGCCGACAACAAAGTAGATGTAATTATCTATGCCGTAGAAAAATCACTGGATAGCTACAAGTTTAACCTGCTGTACAATAAACAGCTATTTATAGACCAATTAAAAAACAACAATCTCGGCAAACGGACTATTGACGAGGGCAGTATGGACGAAAAATCGGGAATGAACTTTTCGGAATACGTGGCTATCCTTTCGGGAAATACCGACCTTTTGGATAAAGCCAAATTAGAAAAACAGATTGCCGGATTGGAAAGCGAAAAACAGGCGTTTAACCGTTCCAAGTTCAGTGCCAAATACAAGCTGCAAGACTTTACGGAATTGCTGGATAGTACGCAATCCCGACTAAACAGAATGAGCCTTGATTGGGAAAACTTACAGCAACGCATACAAAAACGTTCGGATGGTACAATTGCAAATCCTGTACAGTTGGACGGTTTACCGCCCAATGAGGATATTAAAAAAATAGGTGTAAAGCTCAACCAGCTTGCGGACAAAGCCCGCACCGGAGGTCAGTATGAAGAAATCGGTAGTTTGTACGGATTTACGCTGTTGGTAAAAACCGAAATGTCCGAAAAGGAGGGCGTGGATATACGGGTAAACCGCTTTTTAGTGCAGGGAGAGGGCAATATCAAATATACCTACAACAACGGTTTAATTGCTAAAGATGAAAAGCTGGCGGCTATGAACTTCCTAAATGCACTGGAGAAATTGCCCGGCTATATCGAGCAGGAGCAAAAGAAAATTGCTGAAATACAAAAAGACCTGCCTATACTTCAGGAAGTGGTTAACGGTACGTGGTCTAAGGAAAGCCGATTAAGTGAGCTTAAAACGGAACTGGCTGCCGTAGAAAGAAAGATACAGCTATCAATAGAGCCTGTAAAACAAAGCGAAGAACCTGCTGAGCAGGTAGAAAAACGGAAAGAAGCCCCAGACTTTTCAGAAAGTAATGTACGAACTAAAAGCATTTATGTACCTCGTGGCGTACTGTAATGATGTTGTTTATTGTTCTTCCATTTTCTTTATCAGTGCTTCACACAGGCTATCAAGAAATTTTGTTCGATTTATCTTGCGGGCTTTCAATTCCATAAACGTGTGGTAAAAATCGCCTAACTCAATATTAAAAGTATCTTCAAAAATTTTGGCAATCAATTTTATATCTGTATTCCCATTGTTAAATACACCATGGGAATACAGTGCATAAATAAGCTCTGTGAGTGCTGTTTTGCTTCCTGTCCAATTGAGTGAAGAAGTGTCGGGTATCTTAGTAAGATTACTATTTAACTGACCTTCAAGATAAACTTGTATGAGGTCATTAGCAATTATTTTAGCAACTTTATAATCGTGTGAAGTAGAAAAACGATGGTCAGCTTCAAAATAAAAAGTGTCCAACCACAGCCTTATGTCGTGTTTTCCCCGCACAAAAAATTTCTCATCAATGAAAGAATTATTGCTGCGATAATACTTGTAAAAATCAAGGTTGTTATCAAAGAATTTTTTGAGCTTGTTTATTTCTTTGTTCAGAAATTTTTTAACCTGTTTTTCTCCATAAGGTTTTTTTGTTTCGATTTTATAAACAGCATTATAGTAAATGAGCTTTGAAACAATAACAGGTTTCTGATATTTGAAAAAATAGATTTCTGCCTCCATATCTTTAAAGTCGTTTTTTAGTACAAACTCCTTTAAATCTGAAAGGCTTTTAATGATAAGCTGTATAATCGCTTCAATCCTTTTTATAGGGTTGTCAATCTCAATCTCCTGTTCCTGAATTGCAGTTTCCAATTTACGATATGTCTCATTGTAAAATTTATCCATACGCTTCATTTTGAAATTCATGATAGTACCTTGCACCGTCACCGCAAGAATATACATTCGGGTTGGATATACTCTGCATATACTCATTCACGGCTATTCCATTATTTTTAAAAGAAACATTCACCTTTTCTAAACCCATATCATCTATATCTGCGGTTCTTCCAGCAGCATGTACCACAAGAGAAGTAGCGAAGTTTAATTCATTTCCTCCCTGCACAGCATGAACTACAAAGTGATTATTTTCTTTGACTATGCTTATTGCCTCAGTGTTTAATTTAATCTGAATGACTAGTTTAACCATGTCAGCATCAAATTTTCCCAAGGGCATCTCCCCCCTGTGAAGAATAACTACTTTCACCCCAAAACGCGAAACAATATGTGCAAATTCAAAAGTTATATAACCACCCCCGATAAACAAAATGTCTTCTAGTAATTCTTTCAGTTCTAAAAAAGCGGTGCTATCGATGAGGAAATTTTCTCTAGGTATATTGATACTCCGTGGTTTGGCTCCGTTTGCAATAACAAACTTTTTTGCTTGTAAAATATTTTCGTTTATTTGAATGGTATTTTTAGAAACGAATTTTGCTTTGCCGTGATACATTCCAACGTCTGCTCTTTTTAATCCGACTTCAGTTTCAGATATTTTTGGTTCTGTAAAACTCTTTTTAAACCGCATCAAATCTTTCAATGAAGATGTGGTAGAAGTTGTGATGCCTTTTCCCTCCAATTGTTTATTGAGCGTCAATACATGCACTAGGCCGACCAAAACTTTTTCAGGGTCACACCCTCTCAAAGCGCAAGTGCCTCCATAGGGTTGGTAATCAATGATAGCAGTTTTTTTATCTGCTGCTGCACAACGCTTGGCTACGTTACTTCCCGAACCTGTGCCTATCACTATTACATCAAATTTTTCCATTTCAAATACTTCAATTTTTTAAAATATTTTCGCAAAATAATAACAAAGATCCTTTTTGGCTTTATCAAGTGGCACAACAGCTCAGTTTTGCCACATCTTTCCCAAAAGTAATTGCAGCCAATTTGATGCCTTCCCCTAAAGTCAAATAAGGATAAAAGCTTTCTGCTAATTCTTTTACGGTTATTCCATATTTGATTGCCATACTCAATTGTTGAATAAGTTCTCCGCCTTCGGGTGCTACTATTCTTGCTCCGATTAGTTTGTCGGTCTCGGTGTTGCGAATAAGCTTTATAAAACCTCTTGTGTCATTTGCTGCAATGGCTCTCGGCACGTCTTTCAATTCTATTTTAGAAACTTCAAACGGAATATTTTGCAGTTCAGCTTGTGCTTCGTCCAAGCCTGCACCTGCTACTTGCGGGTCAGTAAATACTACCCAAGGTAAAGAAGAGTAATCTGCTTTATTTTCACTTCCTGAAAAAGCATTTTCTACGGCAATTTTTCCTTCAAAAGCGGCTGTGTAAACAAAAGCGGGTGTGTTGGTAACATCGCCCACAGCATAAATATTAGGTAAATTTGTTTCCATTTTTTCGTTTACCAAAATGTGTCCTGTTTTATCAAGTTCCAAACCAATATTTTGCAATCCTAATTTTTGTATATTGGGTGTTGTGCCAGATGCCACTACAATTTTTCCTTTTTCTATAATTTGTGTAAAAGAACCGTCAGGGCATTTACAATGGATAATAGTTTCATTTCCTTTTTTATCAAATTTTACTGCTCTAAAATTTGGCAGGATTTCTATACCTTCGTTACGCATTTGTGTTTCCAAGGCTTCGCTGATGTCAGGAGTTTGTGTTCTTAAAACTCTATCTGTAAATTCGATAATACGCACTTTTACACCCAAACGATTATATGCCATAGCTAATTCCAAACCGATGTACCCTGCTCCCATAATAGTGATGCTTTCGGGTTTTTCTTCTAAATCAAAAAGCGAGACATTGGTCAGGTAGCCAATTTCATTCAATCCTTCAATGTTTGGGATATTGGTAGTCGCACCAGTGGCAATGATGAATTTCAAAGCTGTATATTCTGTTTTACTATCCACAACAATTGTTTTGTTGTCTTTAAACTCTGCCCAACCTGTTACCATTTTCAGGTTTTCAAAATCGCTTACCACATCCATATATTTTTTTTCTTGAAGTGTGGCAACCAATTTTTTCTTGTCTTTGATAACCTGTGCAAAATCAATATCAACTCCTTTTGGTTTAATACCTGTAAAGTTGGAATGTGTGGAGTGATAAGCAGTTTCTCCAGCACGGATTAAATTTTTAGATGGTACACAACCTACATTTACGCAAGTTCCTCCGAAATCTAATCCGCCGTTTACCATCAAGGTTGATAGTCCTAAACTTTCGGCTTTGATAGCTGCTGAAAATGCAGCCGAACCACCACCAATAATGATTAAATCAAAATGGCTGCTATTTTGTAAAGAACTATCTTTTTGTGTAGCGCAACAATCCTCTTTTTTGATTTCGCTTTTTACTTTGTAGTTTTTTGTTTCGTTGATTGTATTTACAATTTCTTCTTTACTTGTTTTTGAAGGATCAAACGAACATTCGCAACTGCCACTTTGATAACTTACTTTGGCTTCTGTTACACCTTCATTTTTTAAAAGCATTTTTTCAATGCCTGTTGCACAATGGTCGCAGGTCATGCCCGAAATTTCAAGTAATAGTTTTTCTTCAGTAACAGCTTTGCCATTTTTATGTTCGGCTCCGTTACCTATTATATTTTTTATGAAATTCATTTTTAATTAAATTTTACTTAGATTATTTTTTTGAACAGCATCCTTTCTTTTCACAGTTTTTATCGGATGAATTTCCCTTTTAACAACAGCTTTTCGACTTGCTTTTATCTTTTTCTGTTGGTCTTAAACCCATGCCAATCGCTTCTTTCAATGCCGTCATTTCTGATTCGTTCAGGTATTTTTGCCCTATGGAAAGCAAATCTCCCTCTATCTGCTTTTCAATATCATTTTCCACTTTCTGCTCGTTATTGTTAATGGCTGAACCATAATTTTTGGTGAAACGATTTTTAAATGCCTGGATAAATTCCGTTTTAAGGTTTTCAGCTTTTTCTTTGCTTAACGGGGTTTTGGCATTTACACGGCTAATCAGGCGATCTGCAATAATGCCGGCTTCTTCCATACTGAGTTTGTCAACATCGGTATTTCGATACCAGTTTTGTTTATTGGCAAAATCAGCCATCAATGTTTTTTCTTCCTCACCGGAAACGGCAGTTACATTCAATTTATTTTCCGTGAAAACCGCATTTGCAACAGATGTGCGCAAGTCTGGTGTCGTATTTTCTTTCCATACTAATGCAATCACTGTACCTGTTCGGTTCAGCCAGGCTTCAGTCACTACGTCGCTTTTATTTTCCAAACTAAGCAGCACAGGTTTGGCTTTGCTGCCACAACCAATTTGAGGTGCTGCGGCACATACCAAAGGAGCTTTATAAAAGCTGATGTTACTTTTAGTATTCGGGGCTTCTTTTGCTGAGAGAAGGGCACCTGCTACAATTAACTTTTTCATTTTTTATTAGTTTTATTATTTTTATTATTTTTAGAAAATGGTTTTAACATTATCAACGCTACCAACAGCGCACCACAACAAATAAGATGAAGCCACATAAGTTTTTACAGGATTGACTATTTGATTTTACGCCTTTGTATTGGGCTTAATAACTTCAATGGCTTTAATCAGTTCTTCGGGTTTGGTTTTGGCGGCATCATACTTTACTATGGCAACTCTTTTCACAGTTTTTATCGGATGAATTTTCCTTTGAACAACAGCTTTTCGACTTGCTTTTATCTTTTTCTGTTGGTCTTAAACCCATATCAATTGCTTCTTTCAATGCCGTCATCTCTGATTCGTTCAGGTATTTTTGCCCGATAGAAAACAAATCTCCCTCTATCTGATTTGCCACTTTCTGCTCTTTATTGTCATTGGCTGAGCCATAACTTTTGGTGAAACGATTTTTAAATGCCTGGATAAATTCCGTTTTAAGGTTTTCAGCTTTTTCTTTGCTTAACGGGGTTTTGGCATTTACACGGCTAATCAGGCGATCTGCAATAATGCCGGCTTCTTCCATACTGAGTTTGTCAACATCGGTATTTCGATACCAGTTTTGTTTATTGGCAAAATCAGCCATCAATGTTTTTTCTTCCTCACCGGAAACGGCAGTTACATTCAATTTATTTTCCGTGAAAACCGCATTTGCAACAGATGTGCGCAAGTCTGGTGTCGTATTTTCTTTCCATACTACTGCAATCACTGTACCTGTTCGGTTCAGCCAGGCTTCAGTCACTACGTCGCTTTTATTTTCCAAACTAAGCAGCACAGGTTTGGCTTTGCTGCCACAACCAATTTGAGGTGCTGCGGGACATACCAAAGGAGTTTTATAAAAGCTGATGTTACTTTCAGTATTCGGGGCTTCTTTATTGCCAGAAACGAAAGAGTAAATGACGATTGCTACTAAGAGAAGGGCACCTGCTACAATTAATTTTTTCATTTTTTTTTATTTTTATTTATTTTTATTATTTTTTTATTTTTATTATTTTTAGAAAATGGTTTTAACATTATCAACGCTACCAACAGCACACACCACAACAAATAAGATGAAGCCACATAAGTTTTTCCAGACTTTATTGACTATTTGAGTTTACACCTTTGTATTGTGCTTAATAACTTCAGCTTGGTATCCTGCTTCCTCAATGGCTTTAATCAGTTCTTCGGGTTTGGTTTTGGCGACATCATACTTTATTATGGCGACATCACCCGGATACTCAACTGATTGTTCTATAACACCATTTACATTTTTCAGAGCTTTTGATACATGGTTTGCGCATCCGGCACAGGTCATTCCTGTAATTTTTAACTTAACAGTTTTACTATTTCTCTGATTATTGTTTTCAGTAATTGCTTTTTTGTTTGATGAAGCAGCACAACATTGTGCATTTGTTTGAAAGGATAGTAGTATAAATCCAATGATTGAGATTAAAAAATATTTTTTCATTATGCTTTTTTTATAAATGATTAAAAAAAATTGCACCCATTTGGGTCGCAAATGTATCCTGCTATCCGTGTGCTTAATTTTCTAAAGTTGCTGCTTCGCCAGAAACTTTGTAACCTGTAGCATCAATAGACTTGATAATTGCTTCCTTGTTAGTTTTACTGTTATCAAATTTTACATCAGCAGTTCCATTAGTACTGTTAGCAGAAACACTTACAATTCCTGGTAATTCATTCACTGCGTGTTTTACATGTTCTTCGCAACTTGCGCAAGTCATTCCACTTACATTAAATTTTACTTCTTGTATGTTATCAGAAGAAATTACAACTATTTCTTTGTCTGCTTTCGGATAGAAAATATGTCCATAATAAGGGAAAGCCATCATCAGAAATGCAAATACTGTTACAATTCCTAAAAACTTTTTAGTTTGCATAAAAGGCGGTTTCTCATCTTCTTCACAAGCACATTCTATTTCTTCGGCAGTGCGTGGTTTGAGTTTTTGATACCAAGCAAAACCCAATACTAAAACGGTAATACCAAGTAAATACGGTCTTACAGGTTCTAACCACGAAAAGGATGACACAATTCCTCCTGCACCTGATATCAGGGCTAAAACTGGTGTAATGCAACAAAGTGATGCTGCAATGGCTGATAAGATACTTGCTCCCGCAAGTTTTCCTGATTTTGATTTTTTATTCATGCAAGTTCTTTTTTTGATTTATTGTTAATAATGATTTTGAAAAAAGGATGTAGTAGTCTTAGATGTTCTGCTTTAAGAGAATAAAAAATTGTTTGTCCTGAACGTCTGGCTTCTATTACATCGCCATCTTTCATTTTTCTTAAATGTTGAGAAATTGCTGGCACGCTCATACCCATAATATCAGCAAGGTCGCAAGGGCAAAGTTCGTCTTCTTCTTCAAGTAGGAACATGATTTTAAGTCTTACTTCATTGCCAGCCAATGCTAACAAACTACTTAATTGGTTAAAAGCTTGAGCATTGGACTGCAGTTTTTCTCTGCATTGTTCTATTTGAGTTTGGTCAGTAAATATTCTAATACACGATTTTGTTTTTCCCATATCTTTTTAATTATTGATTGAATAACGCAGCAAATATACAAATAGTTTTCTTATTTAAGCAAATGCTTAAAAGAAATATGATTAATTTACCCTCTTTAGCATTTAATTATAATACTGTTACCAGGAAGCTATTCTTATGAGTGTGTTATTCTGTCCATTTGGTTATTTTTTAACATTATTTTGAATAACACCCAAGTTTACGGGCAAACTAAATCTTTGGAAGTTTATTGTCCGACGCCAAAGTAGTTTCTATTCTTTATTGATAAAATAGGCTGTCATATAACCATTTACGTTTACTAAAATCATCCGGCTAAGGCTTACAGCCTAAAAAGCTTTCTGTTTCGGCATTATACAGTTCAAAAAGCAAAGGTCAGCTAAGAAGGAGGCAATCAAATTTTACTTATTTGTACTATTATGTGTGTTCGTAACATCCATAATAGTACAATCTTCTCACTAGAGTATTAGTATCTTCATTATTACATCAGATGCTGCAAATCAGGGTCATTCTTAATGCGCTCTATTTCACTTTCTATAATATGAAGAATATCTAATTTTATATGCTTGTAATTACTTTCAATTTTCTGCTTCATCTTATCCTCGCCGTGTTCATTTACAAAAGACAAGATTTGCGGTATTTGCTGATAAGCTTTTGTTTCGGCAGCTACCTTTTCATTATCCACTACTATTTCAGCGTGAAATATCTTTTGCTCGATACGTTCATCAAAATTATCCGATACTGAGCCTACAAACATTCCCTGTGTTAAGGTTGAAATCTTTGAAGCCGGAATAAGGCTATCTAATTGGGTGGAAACAGAAGTTGAAGTATCATTTCTGTTGATCGATATGCTCTGACGTTTCTGCAGTACTTTCCCGAAACGTTCCGAAAGGCTTTTTGCTGTTTCTCCAACCACCTGACCACTGAAAATATTACCAACAGTATTCTGAATAACTTTGGCTTCTTTGTCCCCGTAATCCCTTATCAATTGAGAGAAATCCTGAAAACCCAAACAAACTGCAACTTTATTACTTCTTGCTGTTGCAATCAGGTTATCCAGCCCTCTGAAATAAATTGTAGGTAACTCATCTATAATAACGGAACTTTTTAATTGCCCTTTCTTATTTATCAATTTTACAATCCTCGAATTGTACAAGCCCAAAGCTGCGGAATAAATATTTTGCCTGTCAGGATTATTGCCTACGCACAAAATTTTCGGTTCTTTCGGGTTATTGATGTCGAGCGTAAAATCATCGCCTGTCATTACCCAGTATAATTGCGGACTAATCATTCTTGATAGCGGAATTTTTGCTGATGCTATTTGTCCTTGTAATTGGTCTTGTGCACCGCTTTGCCACGCATCCATAAAGGGCGATAGATAGTTTTCTAAATCGGGGTATGAGGTTAAAATAGTGAACACGTCCGAATACTTTTTATTCAGTAATTCAATGGCGTGTGGGAATGTACAATACTTGCCATTTTCGTAGATTTTCAGATACCAAATAATAGCAGCCAAAAGAATGATTGGGCTTTCTACGAAAAAATCCCCTTGCTTTTGTATCCACGACCTGTTGAGGTTTAGCATTATGGTATATGCTGCTTCGTAAGCATCTGAAATGTCCGTCATAAAGTCGGGATTGAGTGGATTACAACGGTGGCTCTTGCGTGGATCGTCAAAGTTAATGACGTAAAATTTCGGCTGAACTTTGTACTTATCCCGATGCTTTAGTAAATGATTGTAGGCAATGGTTGAAAGATCGTCAAACTTGAAATCGTAGATGTACATACTAAAGCCTTTTTCTATCTGTTGCTTGATGTAATTGTTTACGATCGCATATGATTTTCCAGAACCCGGAGTACCCAATACGATTGATGCCCTGAAAGGATTTACAATGTTTATCCAACCGTTGTTCCATTTTCCTTTGTAGTAAAACTTAGTGGGTAAGTTAACAGAATATTCATTTTCCATCAGCTTTGTTTCTTGCTGAAAGCTCTCGTTCTCATTATTAAAAACATCATCCATCAAGTTAGTACGGAGCAATCGGCTCATCCATACACCTGCCATAAGAAAGGCGATATATCCTAATGAGATAGTAAGAATATACAGAAATGTGCCTACTGCTGGAGATAGCTTTAACAACAGTGTATTTAAAAAGAACAGAACAAAACCAATACTCAAAGCCACGTAAATTTTAGGCCAGGTTATCCTTTCATTCTTTACGCCTTTTGTTCCTAAACAACTCAAAGCCAACAAAACCAAAGCGAATACTTTGGTATATAAGCTATGTGAAAACAAACCCGCTGTTCTGTCGAAATTGCCTAATATCTTATTGATTACTTCCAATGTCCAGCCACGTTCTAAAAAGAAACCGTAACAGAACCAATAAAGGTGCATCAACACCAAAAGAATACTGACTGCCCGCATAAAAGCCATTATTTTGGCAAGTCCTCTTAAATCGTCTTCTCCCTGCATTATCTTAAGTTTTAATGTTCGGGCGTGAATTTAAAGGCGATATAGTATGGCTTTAAGAATGTGGCAGTCAATGGCGTTCTGTGGCAGTGTTTGGCTAAATATTACTTCTGACCTCTTTGTCGTTTTCTTTTCTTCTTCATCTTATTAGCAAAGTTCTGCTCTTCATGATCTTCGCCCTGGGCTTCGGGCAGTAAACCGCCCAATGCTTCAATTAAACCGTCTTCGTGTTTGCCCGTGGTTAAGAAGTCGAACAAATGATGTGGTTCTTCCATAGGAAGATCTGTATCATTTGATGTGGATATTTTTGGTTGTGATATGATAGGCTCTTTAATATCTGGTTTGATGTTATTGTTCCAATAATCATTAAAAATATTGGCAGAAAGCTCTTTTCCTAAGCGTGAACCGTTCCAAACCACTTTGGAATTGTGGTCTATAAAAGTTATCCCATATATACGTCCGGTATCATTCCGGCGTACTACTACGTTAATGCCCTGTTTCCTTAACTGCTTTTTAAAAGCCTGCTCATCACTTGTAGTGTGCAAAGCAATCGTAATGGCAGATTTTAGTGTCTGTTTTGTTGGGGTATCTTTCAAAGCGATTTTACATTTTACAAAATGCAATTCCAAAGCTGGAAGTCCTGCGCTCTTTCCGAATAACGAAGCCTTGAATGGATGTCCAACTCTTTCGCCTTTTTCATTTAGTGGAATATATAATAGGCCTTGTTGCATTTTTCCTTGCAATTCGCCCTCAATTTTTTCGGTTGTAATATTGAACAGGGAAAGCAAGGCATTGTATTCGCCTAATGTTTGATATTGGTAGTAATTTGGCAGGTGACGAATAACCGAAGCAATTTGACTTTTTACATCTCCAGCTTGGTAATTCACTGGATGGAAAACCTTATCATTCTGATTACGCTTTTTTTCTGTAGCAGGTATCAAGTTGTATTTTTTTTCTAGCTCACGGCATACATTCATAGACCGAATTTTCTCGAATTTGTCCGAAATCTTTTTACCCTGCTCATCCACGCAAACCGATACAATGTGTATGTGGCTGCGGTCAATATCAGTATGTTTGAACACTATAAAAGGCTGTTCACCATATCCCATTTCCTTCATATATAGTTCTGCCATTTCCCTAAACTTATCATCGCTTACTTTGTCATTCGGGTCGGGATTGAGTGAAATATGCAATGTGTGTTTCTCGGTATTGCGGTTCGCTATCAGGTAAGGAGCAAAAGACTGGGCTAATTGGGCAACGGAATAATGACCGCTTGCGGTTTCAATCATCTTGTTGGCAAACAAAATCTGCCCGTTTTCATTCTCCACTTTAAGCTGATTGTACGCCAATGCCCCGTATAAATTTCCGCTTCTTCCGATTTTCGCTATCACTATTACATTATTTTTTTAGGTGTTCTTCCTCAAATTTTTCGGTAATCTGAATGATTTTCTGACACAGCATTGCCATTTCAGCCGTCTGTTTTTCCAGTTTGTACAGAAACGCAGCCGCCTTTTTCTCGGAAAAATTCTTGTACAACAGCTTTACAATTTGGTTATAGTTCACACCGATGGAACGGAACTGGCTGTGAAAAGAGGTCAGCCGCATATAAAAATCAACCGTTCCCTTGTCAATCTGGATGGTCTTTATGGTCTTGTCAAAGATGCAGGACGTTATAAAGTGCGCCTTTACCTGCATACCTGATTTATCAAAAAGGGCAAGAAAACGGGCGTGTTCCTGCTCGTTAAAGGAAATCGTATAGCGAATGGTCGCCGGGTCTTCTTTGGGGCGGCGTCCTGTCTTTTTCAATTGCTTTTTGTTGTTATCGTTCATCACTAATCCATTTTAAAATCCATACAAAACCCTGACTTCGGAAGGTGTTTTCTGCCCCCTGCAAAGGGCAAGTTGTTTTGAGCATCGGAAATCATTCCGAGATGCTCAAAACACAACTTGCCGTGTTCCGTTGAACACAAAAATCCGCCCTTCGGGACGGATTAAATGTAACAGGGAAAACGGCTCGATGCCGTTCCCGTTACCCTCCATTTTGTCAAAAGACTTTTGCATAAATCCGTTAATAATAATCATTGTACAAAGTAAAGCCCTACCTGTAAGAGTATTGCAATGCGATACCCGGACAAAGACTGCCTTTGAGTGCCAAACACTGCCACACCTCAATCAGCGGATAAATCAATCGCTTTATTTGCCGTATAATTTTAGTGCAGGTAGTAAAAAATGTATTTCGACAAAGAAGAAAATCAGGTTTGCAAACAGGCAGTTTGGAATAAAAGCATAAGGTTTTAAAAGCATAAAACAATAAAAGTGTAAAAGCATAAAAGCGGTAAAGCAATTTACCTATTGTAAGGTTTGCCACTTGCTAAAGAATGTGCCTGACAAGGCAAAAATGAAAGCAAATACCTGTGCAGGAAAGTACGCAAAAGGGAATGCAGGAATATAGGAATGAGGTAATAATCAGATAAACCAATATTCAATCCTGCAAAACAAATAAAGTGTGTAACAATAAATTTTTAAATAATGGAAACAACAAAGAAAACTTTAAAAATCAGCTTCTCCACCCAAAAAGGCGGTGTGGGAAAATCTACAATGACCACCTTGCTGGCAAGTGTGCTTCACTACCGTTTAGGTTTTAATGTGCTGGTGATGGACTGCGACTTTCCGCAACACAGCCTGACCAATATGCGTGAACGGGATAAGAGAACCATAATGCAGAACGACTACCATAAAAAGGCGGCAATGAAGCAGTTTCAAGCCATCAACAAAAAAGCGTACCCGATTATCAAATGCAAGGCTGAAACAGCTCTGGAGAAAGCATCGGAATACAGAAGCCAGTCGGCGGTTGTGCCGGATGTTATTTTCTTCGACCTGCCGGGAACAGCCAATACCAAAGGTGTACTGACAACCTTAAAAAAAATGGACTTCATCTTTTCGCCCATTACTGCCGACCGTTTGGTAGTGGAAAGTACATTGGGCTTTACCAAAGCCTTTCTCGGACTTCCCCAAACGGACGAGGGCAATCCCGAACAAGAGATGTGGCTGTTCTGGAACCAAGTGGATGGCAGGGAAAAAACAGGTTTGTATGATGCGTATCAAAGTGTCATCAAAGAACTCAACCTGCCCATAATGGAAACAAGGATAATGGACAGCAAGCGTTTCCGAAAGGAAACAGACGACACAGGCAGTTATGTATTCAGGTCAAGTTTGCTGCCTGCCGAACCACAGTTAATGAAAGCAACTAAAATGGATTTGTTTGTCGAGGAATTTTTAAAAATCACTCATCTATAAAAATAGTAAAGTATGGCTTCAGATAACAAAAACAACGATTTTGAAAAGCCCAATGTTGATGAGGAATACCTTATGAACGTCATAAGCGGCGATGAGCCTGTTGCTCCACCGACCATTAACAAAAAGCAGGATGTACCAAAGGAAAACAAGCCCAGGGAAAAAGCCCGTAACAGTTCATCAAAGAAAGCGGACTACGAGGAAACGTTTTTGGTCAATCGTTTTCCATCGGGGCGTAATGGCAAGGTCGTTTACATACGCCCTGAATACCACGAAAGATTGCTCCGCATCGTTCAACTGACAAGGGAAGAAAGAACAACGCTCTACTCTTACATTGACAATATTCTTGAACATCATTTCAGGGAGTACGGGGACGATATTACCGATTATTTCAATGAACATTTTAAACCCATTCTATAATGAAGAAAGATAAAAAGAACAGGAATACTGTTGCAGCCGGCAGCAACTCCGATACAGTTAGCAATACAGCTAAAACAACCTATGAAAACGCATTTATGCAAATGAATAAAATGCAGAAAAGAGGCAATAAAAGCATATACCTAAGTCCTGAACATCACGAGCGTTTAACCCGCATAGTCCAGATTATAGGCGATGATAAAATACCCTTGTTTGCCTATCTCAATAATATTCTTGAACATCATTTTAAAGTATTTGAAGATATGATTACAAAAGAGTTCAACGAAAAGTACAAAGGCTTGTTTTAAAAAACCTACGTTATGGAAATAGTAATTGTGATATGCCTGCTGATAGTCATTGTCCTGCTTTTACAGGATAAGATTGTCATTAAGAAAAGGACAAAACAAGTACCTCCGCAGAAGAAAGTCAATCCGAACCTGCCCGATATTATGGGGCAGCCAAAATCCGTAGAACGCCTTTCAATGCCAAACGCTGCCAATGAACGCCAAATTGAGGAACCGGAGATAAACCCCGCTAATTTAGACATTGAATACGACGAAAATGAAAACGTCGGCATTCAAATCCGCAAGGAAGAGCTGGACGAAGTTTTCAGTAATATACCTGATTTGGAGGAAGAGGAAGAAGATTGGAACAGGTACGGAATATCCGGTGGCGATGACGGTTTTGCCCAAGGGGTTACCTTTGAAGAACTAAGCTCCGTGGGGGTGTTGCTCCAAAAAGAAGAATTGGAACCAGCCCAAAAGGAAACAGCGATAGCCATAGTTCAAAAAATACAGGGAACCGAATTATTCAGCCTATTGGAGAATTCTATGGAAGATGCTTCCCGAAGAATAGCCGAGCTTTTGGATAGCACCCTTTCATCTGAAACGGAAGACAGTTCTTCCACTTTGCGGAAAAGTGATTTGAGTGATTTTGACATTGGGGAGTTTGTTTAGGCAAGCTCCCTTTTGTATGTTAGACACAAATTAAAAATTGTTCAAACGCTATAAAACTAAGTGCCCGCTATTTTTACAAATTTTGGAGTATCGAACTTCGGTGTAATTGTTGGCATATCTACTTTGACTGATATTGGCATTGGAAAATCAACTCCCATAATAATTGCTTCTCCTGACCCTAAAGATGGTAAAAAAGAAAGAGTTTCTTTATTGGCAGTCGAGCAAGCACTCGCGATTGCTTCCTTATCTTGATAATTTATCAGCCTATGAGTAATGAATGTTCCCATTTGACTTAGCGTACCAACAGGAATATCTCTTGGCATTTGTGTTGATAAACATAGAAATAATCCATATTTACGACTTTCTTTAGCAATGTTATCAAAAGCATTTAATTCTGTGCTTTCAAAATATTCATCCTTAATTTTCTTGTTTAAAAACTGATGGGCTTCATCTACAAAGAGAATTAGAGGATTTTCTCTGAAAATATTAGTTCGAGCTTTATTCAATAAGTATCTTCCCAATGAATTTGCCAAGATTTCTCTTGCCTGAAAATTATAAGGTACATTTTCAAAACCAATTCTTAAAATATTTAATTCTGGATTATTCAAAAACTCGTCTATCTTGGTTATTAGGTTATTTGTGGTTGGAGCATTAAATCCAAACATACCGGAATAATCATTGTCCGATATTACATTGTTAACACGCATTATTAAACTCGTTGCATTTCCATAATTTCTTTCATCTCTATTGTTTGCCCAACGGTCGTTGAATATTTGAAAACATTCATTCCCTATTTGCCTGTGGAGTAGATTTATACTGAAATTATTTATTGTGAAATCTTCTATAATAGATTTATAAGTAAAGTAGGCATTATTATATGCCGCAGTAATATTATTTTGTTTTACAACTAATCCATTATTTATAACTACTTGCTGACCCCTGAATGTAAAAGTATCGTTAGTTCCATCATTATTATGTCCATTATTAGGAATATTCCCTAATAAGCAATGTGCAACTTTTAACGACTTAATAGCTTCCAATAAAACGGGTTGCTGTACTTGTCCTGATGGTCTGAACAGAACGAATAAATCATTAATGGTTAAATTCTGATATGGAAAATAGCTTTCTGAAATCAGTGTTGAATGGTCAACTTTTGGATGAGCATCAAATGTAGAGTATTCTCCCGTTGGGTCTAAGATTATAGCTTTTGCTCCGGTTTCTATAACTCCCTCAATAAATTTGCTGATGGTATAACTTTTCCCTCCTCCTGTTGTACCAACAACCGCACAATGACGACTAAATATCGCTTGCAAAGAAATATCTACGGGAACATTTTTATCGTATATCAAATTCCCCATTCTAAAAGTAGGAGAATGTTCGATATTTTCGGGTTTTATGCCAAAGGTTTTGAAATGTGTAGAAAGAAATTCCGACGAACAAATGAATACCTTAGAACCAATGAGTGGGAGGCTATTTATCCCTTTTTCTATTCTACTCGGGTCAAACAAATCAAATGATAAAAGAATTTCTATTCTTCCTACTGGATGAAATGCTTTAGTTGAAAAAGTTCTTTCACTTAATTCCAACCGTTCTTTTTCAGGTAACGATATTTCCAACATTTTTCCCAGAAAACCTTTTTCCTCTCCCTCAACAACAATATAGTTTCCTACAAGTCCACCTCTCAACACTTCTGCGTGGTGAACAAATGTTTTCATCAAAACAGAAGACGGGAAATGCACTTTCACAAATGCAGGGGATACAAAATTTACATACCCAAGAAAATGACTGTGATTAAAGGGGCTATTGCTCATATCTAACTATTAGGGATATTAATTACTATTTGTCGTGTATCTTCCTGATTGTAAGATTTTAAGTCAGGATAATTCTTAGCGAAATCCTCAAAGGTTTCTGAAACAATAGATATATTGGAATATTTGTTTGCAGCATCAATAAAGGGTTTCATATTTTCGTTGGTTTCATCTATCCCTTTATTTACAATCATCAATTGAAAGCCTGGATTTTGTTCCAAGGCTTCGATGATTGCGGTTACGATATGTTTATCCCCGAAACTAAAGCCTATTGTAATAAGGAAAACATTCTCCTTTCTCAAATTGGACTGGAACCTCGACATCATTTCAAAATACGGCTGTTCATAAGAGCTTTCATATTTTGATTGATGTGGATATATCATCAATGGTTCGTCAGGTTCTTCTTTTTGTATAATCTTGTTGTCTTGCTTTTCCCAATTTACAGAACCGTGTAATTTGTACAAATGGAAAACTTTTTGAATAAAATTGTCTTCTTCTTTTACTCTACTTTGATTGCGGGAAACAATATCGTAATCATAATTACGCCCACTAAATATTCTTGGTTGAGAAAATGAAAACCCGTCTATAACAACAAAATTGCTTTCACAAGCTGATTGTTCAAACATTAGGTCATAATTCAATGTAAACAGCTTAAATCTTGGTAAAGTAACTTTGCGTTTCGTTATTTTATTTAATAAGAGCGTATGTGGCGAATTATCTGGCAAACTCAATTGACAGGCTTCTTTGATAAAATCTTTAATTTTGTTTACACAATCCTCAATATCTATATCCTCTTTGGGTATATATGGTATAGCAGGTGTTGCCATAGAAAGAACCTTTTCTAAATTCTTTACTATAGAGCCATCATCCCATTTTTCATCGTAGCCAATAGTTTCAAGTAACTTTCCAAAAACATCGGCTGTTAAAAGAGCTTCCGCATCATCCCATAAATTTGCCATCGACTTACCCAACTTCCCATCTTTTCCCCAACCAATAGATGACCCTGCACCAGTTAGAAGTAATAAATTCTCAAACTGATTATTTAGAGTTTGGGAGTATTTATTCCTATTTGTTGCAATTGCATAATCAATTCTATTTTCGGTACTTTCTTTGAAATCGTGAAGTTTGCCGTCGATATATACTTTTATATCAGTAGCATCACTATCATCATAAGCAACAGAACTGTTATTGTTGAGTAAAATGTATTTCATATTCGCATATTTTATTTGTTAACCTTTTTATTGCCAAAGAAGAGTTGTTAAAAACCTAATCTGCATTATTCTTGATTGCATTTAATTCTTTTAAAACAATTTTTAAAGCCTGCTTTCCTATTTCTTTATCGTCAATAAGTCCCTTTATTTTATCTGAAAACCATAAAACCAATAGCTCATCAATTGGGGTATTCAAAAATTCTGCAAGCTTTTCGATGTGTTTTCTTGGCAATGGTCTTTCTTCATTTTCGACTTTACTGATAAAAGCACTATCCAGTTCCAATGCAGCCCCAACTTCCCGTAGGAACAATCCTTTACTTTCTCTTAGTCTTTTTATGTGTTTTCCAAATGCCATTTTGCTTTTTTAAGACTTGTCTAAATATGTCAAATTTAAGCAAAATAGTTTAATAAATACGGATTTAGACTTTCTATAAAGCCACTCACTGCCAAATCATTCCTTTGACTGCCACTTTATTATAACGCCCTGATTTCTGAAACACCTTTGTTCCGAAAGTCCGCAAGGTGCGGGATAACAATAACAAATTAATGTGTTTCAATTATGGAAAAACAGAGAAAAAAAGTTTTGCTGGCAGCCGTGGCTATGCTGTCAGGAATTGGTGCGTTCGCACAGGGAAACGGCTCGGCAGGTATCAACGAGGCTACCCAAATGGTAACTTCCTATTTCGACCCCGCAACCCAATTAATCTACGCCATCGGTGCGGTCGTGGGCTTGATAGGGGGCGTTAAAGTTTACAATAAGTTCAGTTCGGGCGACCCCGACACATCGAAGACTGCGGCAAGCTGGTTCGGTGCGTGTATCTTCTTAATCGTAGCGGCTACCATCCTGCGTTCATTCTTCCTTTAATCCTTTGCTTTATGAACAATTACAACATAAACAAAGGCATTGGCAGGACAGTGGAATTTAAGGGACTGAAAGCACAATACCTGTTCATTTTCGCTGGCGGACTGCTCGGTACGCTCATCCTCGTGATGATACTGTATATGGCAGGCGTAAACTCTTACATCTGCCTGTTCCTCGGAGCAGGCGGTGCTTCGCTCATTGTGTGGCAGACCTTTTCACTAAACAGGAAGTACGGCGAACACGGGCTAATGAAAATCGGAGCAGGAAAAAGACATCCCCGATACATCATTTGTCGCAAGCCTGTACACCGCTATCTGAAATTCACTCCTAAATCGAATGCCCTATGAGAAACGTTGCAAAGACAACAACGCTGGAAAACAAATTTCCTTTGTTGGCAGTAGAAAACAACTGCATCCTTTCCAAAGATGCGGACATTACCGCCTGCTTTGAGGTTCGTTTGCCGGAACTGTTTACGGTAGCATCGGCGGAATACGAAGCTATTCACTCCGCCTGGCATAAGGCTATCAAGACCTTGCCGGATTTTACGGTCATCCACAAACAGGATTGGTACATCAAAGAAAGCTATGCTCCCGATTTGGCAAAGGAAGACCAAAGTTTTTTGGCTAAATCCTACCAACGCCATTTTAATGAGCGACCATTTCTGAACCATTATTGTTACCTGTTCCTGACCAAGACCACTAAGGAAAGAATGCGTATGCAAAGCAACTTCAGTTCGCTTTGCAAAGGTACGCTCATACCAAAGGAAATCAGGAACAAGGAAACGATACACCGCTTTATGGAAGCGGTGGCACAGTTTGAGCGTATCGTGAACGATAGCGGTTTCATAACCCTGCAACGCCTTACCGAAGATGAAATCATCGG
>NZ_JBVYOF010000033.1:0-66057 GCF_056133985.1 Chryseobacterium sp. L12
GCCGTGTTGTGGGTTGGGGTGGTTACAGTAATTGGAGTAGGTGCAGCAGTTGTACAAGGTTGAAGGTCAGCTAATACAACATTATAATCTTCAACTTCACCATAAGTAAAAGTTCCACAAGGATTCGGAAGACCGCTTTCTCTTAAGATAACTCTCATCTTTACTGGAAGATTCCCCATGTATGCACCTTGCGCTGCTGTTCCGGGAACTGTAAATGTTCCATTTACTAGAGTGATTTGGTTTGAAGGTGTATCTAAAATTCTCTCGCTGTCTTCAAAAACACCATTTCTGTTAAAATCAATCCAAGCTCTTGCTGACGCATTCCATAAAGAATTAGGATACGTTTTTGTTACAGAAATACTGTTATTTGCAGTTCCTCTGAATAAAGTTATTAATCTTGTCGGATCGCTTCCGTAATCTGTGTAAAAAGGCGGCGGAGATGGAGAGTTACTAACCATCGGTGTTCCTCCAGTAGGTGTAACTGTTACATTAGATATATATTCATAAACTGTTGTACTTGTTGGATTTGCTGTACAATAAGTTAATGTAGCAGTTGTAAAACTGGTACTTGGCGACCAAGCGCCCTGAGTACCATTACAAACGGTAGCAACCTGAACTTCGTATGTAGTAGCTTCAAGTAAAGAAGATAAATAAGCAATATTCAATTGCGGACCAGGTACAGTTGCTGTAAGCCATGCTCCAGTACCTGTTCTGTATCTCACTAAATAAGTGGCACCTTGCGAAGCCGCCCAAGATACAGTTGCAGTTGAAACCGTAATATTACTGACTACTATAGGTGTAGGAGGTGCAACAGTACAAGGCTGCATATCTAACAATTGTACAGAGTAATCTTCAACTTCACCATATGTGAAAGTTCCACAAGCATTCGGGTCACCTCCCTCTCTTAAAATAACTCTCATTCTAAGTGTGTTATTTCCAGTGTAAGCTGTAGGAGGTACAACAAAATTAGCCGTTGCTGTTGCGTTGGTATTAGAAGGATCATTTAAAATTCTTTCACTATCTTCAAAAACACCATTTCTATTAAAATCAATCCAAGCTCTAGTTCCTGCATTATAATTGAATCCAGGCCAAACTTTAGAAACTGTAATTGAATTTTGAACGGAGTTTCTGTACAATCTTACCAATCTTGCAGGATCAGTAGTATAATCAGAATAAAATGGTGGTGGTACGGTGGATGTACTTACCATAGTAGGAAGACCATTTGGCGTAACCGTCACATTTGATATATATTCATAGACAAAAGTACTTGTAGGATTAGCCGTACAGTAGCCTAATGAAGGTGTTGTAAATGGTATAGCTGTTGAGAATGCTCCTTGAGTACCACCACAGACTGTTGCTATTTCAACTTCATACTGAGTACTTTCAGTAAGCCCCGGAATAGTATAATTATTCGCCAGAGGCGTAGTGATATTTACTGATGTCCAAGCGCCACCCGGCAAAGTTCTATATCTCAAAACATAAGTTGCTCCTGTTGAAGGCGTCCAAGACACGGTAGCTGATGTTGATGTCATATTTCCTACCGAAATATTCGAAGGAGGTGCAGTAGTACAAGGTTGAAGATTAAACGAAGTAAACTGTACTCTAGGAATAGAATTTTCTCTTCTATTTGCAGATGGAGGTGAAGCCGGATCTGGATTAGTTCCATCAGAATAATAAAGAATACCTCTATTTGTTCCAGCAGCATACGCTCCCCAGCTTTGTGTGCAAGAATAGTTTGCAGAGTTCTCATCAACAGCAATTACTAAATTACTTGTACCATCCCAAATGAATGGAGTTGTTAAAGGTATTTCTACCCAAGCACCATTGGTCATATTCGGAAGAGTTCCCGAATACACCTGCTGCAAATTTCCTAAAGGAATCCAACTAGTAGTTGTGGCAAAATCATTTTGGGCTGTATTTCCCATATATACCACCCAATCATTGTAATTCGCTTGGGTTGAAGCTGTTGAACCTACATAAAACCTTATGGCAGTAATGTAAGTATTTGCACCTAGGGCCGTGTTTACTTCAGCAGCAGTATAAATTTGCTGAGAATAATTATAGCCGTAACAGGAATAAATTGGAAGATAAGTGGACGTGGCCGTGCCTGCTCCAATTTGTCCTGTTTGGGATTTCATATTTGCAAAAAAAGCAAACATAAAAGCAAACGTTAATAAAAGTTTATTCATATTTTAAGAATATTAAATCCAATTGGATAGTTATAATAAGTTGTAAATAATGAGTTATAAAAATTCTAATTAATCAAGTAAATTTAGAGAAAATTAACTGATCATCAAAAAAGAGTAAATTATATACCATAGGCATTTTATTTTTTATATTTTAAATACAAATTTAATAATTTTTTGTAATTATTCAGATATATCTATTTATTTTTTTGTTATAATCTCATGAATTTCAATATTCTTACCTTGATAAAAAAAATCCTCAGAGCAATTTCTGAGGATTAGATAAACATTTAAAATAAAAACTTATTTTTTAATAAATTTCAGGTTTTCTGAAATTTCTTTGTCTTTAATAGAAATAATATATGTGCCTTTTACAAGCTCACTTATCCTTACTTGATTTCCATTTATTTCACCGGCTTTCACCAACTGTCCTACAGCATTATATATTTCATATTTTGTTTTATCTGAAACTTTCGTAATATTTAAAACATCTGTAGCAGGGTTAGGGAATATTTTGATTTCATTATTTTTTGTAATGTTCTCATTGGTTGATAGAGCCCCTGCTGATATTACCACATTGTAATCCTCAAATTCACCTAAAACATTGGGATAATTACCACAGCCATCAATTATGGCAGCTCCAGCTGTAGTAGAATAAAGCATCCCTACTCTCATTCTTAAACCAAGCCCCTGAACAGCATTGGCAGGAACAGTGAATGAAACAGTAACAGGATTCGGAGTTCCGTTTGCAACCGGAGATGTTAAAATTCTCTCTGAAGTTTCAAATACGCCATTTCTGTTAAAGTCTATCCAAGCTGAAGTTGCAGCCGGATAAGGACCTCCTTGACTCGTTAGGTAAGCACGAGCAATAGAAAGCGTGTAATTAGCACCTGCATTAAGATTAATCTGTAATGATGGGTTGGCAACATAGCTTGTATACGTACTTGCACCAGAAGAATTGTTTACGTTAGCTAAAGTTACATTAGAAATATAATCATCCGATGCATTTCCTGAGCTTACAGGACAATATACAGCCATCTGTGTCGTATTAAAATTAGAAGAAGCGGAGAAAGGTCCGGTTACTCCAGAGCAAACTGCAGCTATTTGTACCTCATAAGCTGTATTATCTAATAAATTAGCCAGAACAACATTATTGTTGGTAGTATTTATAACTATCCAAGATGCATCTGCAACTTTTTTGTATCTTACTACATAAGATGAAGCTCCTGCAACAGGCACCCAAGAAACATCAGCCGAACTTGAAGTGATGTTAGTTGTTGTAATTCCTGTTGGAGCTGAACCACAGTTTCCAAAAGGAGTAATGGTTACTGCTTTAACAGCATAAAATACATTTCCAATTGAAGAAACCCTTACTTTTATAATCTGTCCGTTCATAGAAGCGGGAAAAGTAAAATTTTCTGAACCGTCATTTGCTGTTGAAGCAGTCAGCAATGTCCAAGTATTTCCATTATCTGTTGTATAATCAATTTTCACATTTGCTACACTATAAGGAGCAGTATTAGTTCCTGCTACATCCCACTCTATAGGAGTAGGTGTAGAGACATTGGCAAATTGTGTATTAATTTTGAACGGACCATTATTTCCTACATTAATTACCTGAAGAGCAGATTGAGTTTGCTGCTGATCAGAATTAGGATTATTATCTCTAACTGTTACTGCAAAACGAGATGTTCTTGCAACATTAGAAACAGATTCCCACTGTGAAGCAGAAGTCAAAACTCCGTTCAATACAGAAGAAAGTTTAGGGAAATATCGTGTAGGACTTGTAGATGGTAAAACAGATCTGAATGAAGCTCCGTAAGTAGTATTTCCTAAATTGGCAGACGTGATGGTACCGCCCGTAATCTGACCGTTTACAATAGCCCCCGCATCATCAAACTGCTCCCATGTATACGTCAGAGGATCATTTTCCGGATCAGTTGCTGTTGCGGTAAGAACAAATGCAGTACCTTTTGGAATTGTATAGGTTGGCAAGGCAGCAATCACAGGAGGATTATTCGTCACTGAAACTTCTGTATCACAAGTTTTTGCAGTTAAATTTTGCTGAACCTGCACAATACTTGCAACATGAAAATAAGCGTCAGAATTCATTTGTACGTTAGCATTGGTAATACCAGCATACCCCATAATTGTTGAACCTGAACCCGGTTCCATATTCACACCAGATCCTTCAATAGAATATGAAAAAGTATGATTAGCCCCTAACTGATGTCCCATTTCATGAGCTACATAATCAATATCAAAAGCATCACCGGAAGGAGCCGTACTTTGTGTAAAGCCAGATCCCTTACCTAGAGGAGCTGAAGATGTAGGAGCAATACATACACATCCTATACATCCTGCATTGCCATTATTACCTGCTGCGTTGAAAACATGTCCTATATCATAATTTGCATTTCCAACATTTGATGTAAGAACCTGCTGAACTTTAGAGTTTAATGATCCCGGCAAAGTGAGATAAGGATCAGTAGCAGCATTTACAAATATAATACCCGGTGCATTAACAATATTAAGATGTAAAGCAAAATCTTTTTCAAAGACTCCGTTTACTCTGGTCATTGTTGCATTAATCTGAGCTAAAGCTGTTGCTAAAGTACCACCCGTATAAGCTACATAAGAACTTGTTGCAGAAATAGCCAGTCTCATTGTTCTATACTTTCTGTCAGAACTTTTAGCATAGTTATTAGACTGATTAGCGAAAAAATTACCTTTTTCTGCTAATTTTTCAATCTGTTCTGCCATATGAGAACCCTCTTCCGTGCTGCACACAAAACTTTTACCATGGGTATCATTTGTTTTAGGATGTACAGCATAAATGGTTTTATCAGAAGCTAAAGGATCAATAAATTCATACATCCCGTCTTTAATGACCATTGCCTGAAAATCATTTGGAGCTACCGAAAATCTAATCTGCTTAGACGGATCATCAATTCCAACTCCTACATAAGATCCTAATTCATATTGCTCGGCAAGCTCTTTTGCCATTACCGGAAAACTATATACAGCAAATTTTTCAAGCTTACCTTTTAAAGTTGGCACCAAAATTTCAACAGCCTTTGCATTAGTTCCCGTTTCCTGTGCATTTTTAAGATCATTTCTTATCTTATTCAAATCAAGTTTATAATAAGATTCAGATGTAAATGAGCCTGCAACATCTCTTTTTCCAGTGGTTGGAGTCCATTGTGCAAAAACACTAACTCCCATCATACTGAAAAATAAAGTTGTAATTACTTTTTTCATTTTAGATATATTTCGTTAAAGTTTCCAAAATTAAAGCTTTTTAAATAAAAACATATCTTAAAGTATCATAAAAAACCATTACTTTGTCTCTTATAATAAACAAATTATTAATTTTTTTGAAATGAAATCAATATTAATTTTAGTCGCGTTTATCGCACTCTTTTGTATCAACTGCACAAACCAACTTAAACAAAATCAGCAAATGATTGACAATATTACCCTATCTGAAAGAACGAGAGGAACGCAAAGAATGTATAACATCAGTAATGAAAATATGGAAATAGCGATCAACGGAGAAAAGTCCGCTTACAAAGTATCTCATGCTGAATGGAGCAAAATAGCAGAAGCTGCAAGCTCAATTAATCTGGAAGAAATATCTGCTTACAAAGCTCCAACAACTAAAAGATTTAGTGATGCTGCTTTAGCGTCTACCATAAAAGTTAAGAATAAAAATAAAGAATTTGAGTCTGTTTCATTTGATGAAGGAAATCCTCCGGCAGAACTAACAAAGCTGTATTTTGAAATGAAAAAGCTGATAAAAACAAAAAAGAGCAATTAAAACTGCTCTTTTCTATTTTGGATTAAAACTTATAGGCAATATTCCATGCAAAGCCCATATTAAATTTTGATGAGCTTCTTCCAAATCCCGGAACGATCATCGGAACAACTTCGTCCTGCTTGGTTGTGTAAACCAAATAACGTGGCTGCATATTCACATCAATATAAAAATTGGTTTCAAACAACTGTACCCTTCCTCCAAAATTGGCCTCAAGCCAAAAAGAAGATTGAGAAGATGAAGGCATAGAAACCGAAGAACTGTTTCCCCCGAAACCACGAACCGGTATCGCCATATATTCCTGATTATAAAAAGACCCTCCTATTTTTCCGCCACCGTAGAACCCGTTGAAGTCATTTTCACGGTCACGAGCCAACATATAAAATGCTCCGATTTTCATAAAAGGTCCGTTCACTTTTGCATCATAACCATTATTCTGGTAAATATTCTTTTCAAAACCCGCCTCAATAACACCGTGTAAATTGTCTTTGACTTTCGACGAAATAAATCCCTGAAAAAGCTGTCTATCTGAAAAAAAAGCAACTCCTGCATTCAGGACATCTACCCCCACCATAAAGTTGGGTTCATATTTCCATTTTACTTTTACAGATTCTTCTTTTTCCTGCCCAAAAGCTTTGAAGATACTTAAAATGCTAAAAATTAAGATATAAATTGGTTTTTTCTTCATCTTGTATAAAATTTTGTCCCTGCTCAACACTTTTTACTGAATTTGGCAATAATAATACTGAGTTCAGGTTTTCATAATTTCTTTTAACACCACATCCGGGGGAAACATAAATAGACTTGGTAGTGTAGTTTACGCGAACTTTTGATGAATCTTCTTTAGCGGATGTCTTTATATAGATATCTGTAAAAGGAGACTCATCTACACGAAGGGGAACAAATACCGAATCTACATTCCTGTTCCAGCCAAAATCGACAACGGAAGTTCCGAGATCTGCAAAGATTTTTATAGAATCTACAACAGTAATCTTTCCGCCTGTTTTAAACATAATCTTCATTCGAGGGGTGCCTTCTCCGCTCTCACAAATATCATCATCTCCTCCGCAGGAAATTACAGATAAGATTATAAAAAATAATATGATAAACTTAGAATACTTCATAATTTATATAAAAATTATAGTCAGCTTAACTGATTATTTGGGATCTAAAGCTTTCTCTATGCGGAAAACCAAATCTTCATAATGATATTTATTTACCAAATCACCTGAAGATGTTTTAGCCGAAAGATCTTTCTTAATGGTATTTAAATTTCCTCTCACAATAGAAGAAACATCAGATTTATCCATATTTTTCAAATCCGAATATTTCAGAAGGTGTTCCACATAATTTCTCTGAAGGTTTCTTCCGTAAATATCCACATTATCTTTTTTGATGATTGAATTATTCAGATCGGAGAAAAGATCCATCAGTGAATATGCTTTTTCATCAATTGCCGATGTCTGATAAAGACTTTGAAGTACCATCGGACTCAAAATCCTTCCGAAAACACCGTTTTGAATTTCTTCAACCGTTTTTACAGGAGTTTTACCTGTTTTTTCGAAAATATCATTTTTAATGAGCCACTGAGGAGTGGTAAATATATTTTCAGATAAAAATCTCATGGCTTCCTGCTGGTCTTTTTTGGCGACTACTTCATATACACTTCCGGACTGCTCTACAGTTTTAGGCGTTTCCATCTGTCCGCCGATATATTTTGAAACATGACCTAAATATCTTCTGAACTGCGTCGTTACCTGGTCGTACATCATGCCCAGATTCTCATAATCCTCATTAGGAGTTTTTGTCCAGTCATTCAGGTTATCAACAATTCTTTTCAGATTTTTAATTCCGTATGTACTTGCAATCATGGCATTATCTCCTACCTGTTCGCTTTGTGATCTGGGGTCTAAAGGATTAGTTTCGGTTCCAAACCATAATCTTTCGTTTTTAAGATTTTTCATCACCCACTGGTTCAAAAACTCTTTTTCAGCATCAGGAGTTTTAAACTGATTGAATCTCTTATAACCCCACTCAATTGCCCAGTCGTCATAATCACCAATTCTTGGAAAAATCCCGGAATCACCAATTTTGTCTTCCGGTTGCGCCACATAATTGAATCTTGCATAATCCATAATTGACGGGGTATGTCCGTTTTTTTCAAGCCACTTTCTATCTCGCAGTTTCTCTACCGGAACTGTAGAGCTGGAACCGTAATTATGCCTTAAACCTAAAGTATGTCCTACTTCATGTGAAGATACAAAACGAATAAGCTCACCCATCAGTTTTTCATCAAACTCCATTTTTCTGGCTCTTGGATCATTTGGTGACGCCTGCACAAAATACCAGTTCCTCAAAAGCATCATTACGTTGTGGTACCAATTGATATGACTTTCCAAAATCTCCCCCGTTCTAGGATCAGATATTGAAGGTCCTGAAGCATTCGGAACATCCGAAGGTTTATAAACAATAGCCGAAAACCGTGCATCTTCGAGACTCCATTCCGGATCTGTTTTCGGATCTGGAATTTTCGCATAAATGGCATTTTTGAAACCTGCTTTTTCAAAAGCCTTTTGCCAGTCATTCACACCCTGAACCAAATAAGGAACCCATTTTTTAGGAGTTGCAGGATCAATATAAAAAACAATAGGTTTAGCCGGTTCTACCAATTCGCCTTTATTGTATTTTTCAACATCCTGAGGTTTTGGTTCCAGTCTCCATCTTTTGATCAGGGAAATTTTCTTCACACCTTGAGGATCCAAATCAAAATCTGTATAACCAACTGTAAAATAACCAACTCTGGGATCAAAATATCTTGCCTGCATTTTCTTTTCAGGTAAAAGCACAAAAGAAGAATTGATTTCTACGGTGTAATTTCCGCTCACTTTAGGAGCAGGTCTTCCCGGAACAGCCGGAGTTGAGGGCGTGCCTAAAGTTCTCGCAAAAGTTTTGGTGGTATTTATTTCTACGTTCGTAGGAAAAGACTTTACAAAATTAATGAATGACATATCTTTCTGAAAAGCACCAATTCTATAGTTGTCTTTTGTATAAACAGAAAAAGAAGTAAGTTCGTTATCGGAGTTCAATACATCTGTCACATCAATTAACGAAGAATTTTTGTTGATTCCGTAAGCTTTTACATCAAATGATTTTATAATTGACTGCACATTGTTTCTTGTTACCGAGCTGTACATATCTGAAGTAGAATCTTTAGCATAATCTACAAAAGAAATTGAACGCAGTAAAATTTTATCTTTCGGACCTTTTTCAAAAGCAATCACCTGTTGACCAATCTGGTCTCCTGCATAGCCAGAAGTACCGGAACGCATTCCTGCAGCTGCTTTTGTAAGCCTTGTTACCAACAGAAATTCTTTTTTCAGAATAGCATCGGGAATTTCAAAATAATATTTATCATCCACTTTGTGTACTGTAAAAACTCCCTGATCCGAAACTGCTTTATCAGTAATAATCTCCTTGAACGCTTTTACAGGGCTTTTCTTTTTGTCTTTATCATCCTTTTTTGCTTTAATTGTATCGCTTTTTACCGCAGCAGAATCTTTAGTTTGTGAAAAAGCATTTTGCTGGCAAAACAACAAAACAGCAAAAAGGAAAACAGTCTTACAGAATTGGGTCATATATGTGATATTTGGAATTAAACAAATGTAATTAAATTATTTCTTTATCAGCAACGCAATATTTTCTACGTGATGCGTCTGAGGAAACATATCAACAGGAAGTATTTTTACTAGTGTATACTGCTCTTTCATCAGAGCTAAATCTCTTGCCTGCGTTGCTGAATTACAGCTTACGTACACAATTTTTTCCGGAGCCAGATTTAAAATCTGCTCTACTACCTTCTGGTGCATTCCGTCTCTTGGCGGATCTGTAATTAAAACATCCGCTTTAGGATGATTTGCCAAAAAATCTTCGGTGAAAACATCTTTCATATCTCCACAATAGAATGTTGTATTGGTAAGTCCGTTTAACTGTGCGTGTTCTGTTGCTGCATTGATGGCTTCCTGTACAGATTCGATACCGATCACCTGCTTGGCGTTTCTTGCAACATATTGTGCGATTGTACCTGTTCCTGTGTATAGATCATATACTACTTCATCCCCTTTAAGGTCAGCAAACTCAAGTGTTTTCCTATAGAGTTCCAAAGCCTGTTTATAATTGGTCTGAAAAAAAGATTTAGGTCCGATTTTAAATTTCAAACCATCCATTTCTTCCATTAAAAAGCCTTCACCAAAATAAATATTGATGTTTAAATCATAAATTGAGTCATTCTGCTTCGGATTGATGGCATATACTAATGTTTTAATCTGCGGAAATTTTTCAAGCAGATAAGCGAAAAGCTTTTCCCTGTTTTCTTTTTCCTCTCTGTACAGCTGAAAAAGAACCATCCACTCTCCTTTTGAGTTTTGCCTCATCATTAAAGTTCTCAGAAAACCCTCCTGATTTTTTACATCAAAGAAATCTAATCCTTCATTAACAGCATATTCTTTCACAGCCAAACGGATAGCGTTGGAAGGATCTTCCTGCAGAAAACATTCTTTTAGATCTAAAATTTTGCTCCACATTCCGGGAATATGAAAACCAAGCGCATCACGGTTTCCAAAATTTTCTTCAGAACTGATTTCGTATTGGGTAAGCCAGCGTGAATTAGAAAATGAAAACTCCATTTTATTCCGATAGAAATACTGCTGTTCTGAACCTAAAATCGGCAAAGTATCAAAATTATCGATTCCGCCAATTCTTTTAATATTGTTATAAACTTCTTCCTGCTTAAAATCAAGCTGTTTTTCATAGCTCATGTTCTGCCATTTGCAGCCACCGCAAGTCCCAAAATGAATACATTTAGGCTCAGCTCTGTAAGGTGATCTTTGGATAACCTCCAAAGCTTCTCCTTCAAAATATTTTGATTTTGCCTTTTTTACTCTTACATTCACAATGTCTCCCGGAATTGCTCCGGAAACCATTACTGTTTTGCCTTCTTCCGTTCTTCCGATGGCAATTCCTTTTGCACCTGCAGAAACTAATTGTATATTTTCAAGAATGATATTCTTTTTATTTCTTTTCATTGATGATATCAGGTTATAACCTACTTTAAAAAATTAATTTTTAAAAACTAAAAGCCAGTTTTTTACTGACTGCAAAAGTACAATAAAAAAAACCTTATCCGAAGACAAGGTTTTTGTTTATACTATTTTAATAATTATTTTGTCTGAGGTGCTTTTGGGGCTTCTTCTGTTTGCGGAGCCTGCTGAAAAGCCGATGGATCAAGCTGAAGTTGTGCCTGTGGTTCTACTTTCGGAGCAGAAAGACCTGTTTGTTTATCCAAAATAGTTACCAGTTCAGGATCACCAAGATTTACAAATGGTCTGCTTGCAATTTTACCGTTTTTATCAACAATAATAAAGTTTGGTAGTTTAAATCCATAAATCCCGTACTTTTTAGCAATATCAGAGTTCAAACCTCCTTCTCCATATACATTAGTTCCCGGAATTCCTTTCAGCATTGCATTGCTTGTTTTTACAAACTGCTCTTTTGTGTCATCAAGGTTCACATATACAAAGTTCATTTTTGATTTATAAAAATCTGCTACTTCTTTTAGCACAGGAACTGTACCTTCCGCAATGTAAGGATTCCATGATGCATAAAAAACCAACATATAAGGTTTCCCTTTATTTTCATTCAGCTTATAAGATTTGCCATCCTGTTTTACCAATGATGCTTCAGGAGCATCATCCCCAACTTTAAATCCGTTGATCGTAAACTGCATCTTTTTAAGGTCGGACTTTATGGTTGAATCTTTAATTTCCTCTTCGATAATTTTTTTGATCTTATCTGTTGTTTTAGCCGGAGTTTGTGGGTGAATATCAGACTGAGCAATTACATAAGCCAATAAATAATCTTTCTCTGTCTGAGAAACCTCTTTTTTATCTTTTAAAAACTGACTGAATAATTCTGAAGTGGTAATATCTGTTTTACCCTGTGATTTAGACTGCGCAAATTTCTGGAAATCGCTGCTCATTTTTGTTAATAGATACTGTCTGTAAAAAGGGCTTATTTTTACCATTGCATCTTTATTTTCCTGAAGCTTATTTTCATAATCTGTAAAAGCTTTTCCCATTTTGAAAGAAGGATTTCCTGAAGTCTGCTTTTTACTCATTTCATAATTTACCATCAAATTAAGAATTGCAACTTTAGCATCTGTTTTTTTCCAGTCTATCACTTCTTTTCCAGGATTGATTTTTTTTACATTTTCATCAATATTTTTATTAATGTCTGCTTCAATTTTCTGCATTCCTTTTACAAACTTCGCTTCGTCTCCGGAAATAAGCTCCTGAATATTTAAAGTTTGTCCATAACTCGTAAGGAATTTCTGACTCGCCTGGAAGAAGTCATTATCATTTTTGGCATCGCCGGTTACTACATATTCATTAGGGAAAGTCATTGCAGAACCGGAAATGTTTACCTTCTGACCACCTTTCAGGAAAATAAGATTTTGCTTTCCAGCGTAGTTTATAACATACATTCCGTTTTTAGGAGCTTCAAATTCACCTGCAAAATTACCGTCTTTATCAAGACTCATATTTATAAGAGGCAAAGTAGCTACTCCTGAAGCTTCCACAAATTCTATTCTTTCCAGCGGAGAGCTTCCTGCAATTTTTCCTTTAACTTCAACTTTTTTTGAACAAGACATTACAAATAGTGCAATGGCAAACAACAAAAGATATTTTTTAATCATTATTGTATTAATATTTTTTTTGAATAACTGAATCTTGGATTTCATTTTTAATTTAAATAATTTAGCAAAAATAGGTTTTTATACTGTATTAAAGATAAAACAAGGTCTGATTTTATGAAAGATTAACTAAAAAATCGTCTCCAGCTTGTGAAGACGATTTTTTATAAATTTTGTCAAAGATTTGAACTTTGACAAGTGGTTTTATCCTCGGTCAACAAAAGCTGACATATATTCTCTATTCATTCTTGCAATGTTCTCCAAAGAAATTCCTTTAGGACATTCAACCTCGCAAGCTCCGGTGTTAGAGCAGTTTCCGAAACCTTCATCATCCATTGCTTTTACCATATTCAAAACTCTGCGTTTTGCTTCTACTCTACCTTGTGGCAACAATGCGTACTGAGAAACTTTAGCTCCCACAAACAACATTGCAGAACCGTTTTTACAAGAAGCCACACAAGCTCCGCAAGCGATACAAGCTGCTGCATCCATAGCTTTGTCTGCATCTTCTTTCGGAACTGGGATTGCATTGGCATCCAAAGTATTTCCTGATGTATTTACCGAGATAAATCCACCCGCTGCCATTACTCTGTCAAACGCACTTCTGTCAACAATTAAATCTTTAATTACAGGAAATGCTGCACTTCTCCAAGGTTCAATAACAATCGTTTCACCGTCTTTGAACATTCTCATGTGCAACTGACAAGTGGTAATTCCCGTATCCGGACCGTGTGCTCTACCGTTGATGTAAAGAGAACACATTCCGCAGATTCCTTCACGACAGTCGTGATCGAAAGCGATGGGCTCCTTACCTTCGTTGATTAAATTCTCATTAAGGATGTCCAACATCTCCAAAAACGAAGAATCTGTAGAAACATCCGATATTTTATAAGTCTCAAACTGACCTTTAGATTTATTATTTTTTTGTCTCCAAATTTTCAGTGTAAGATGTAATCCTTTTTTTGCACTCATAATGATATATTTATAGGTTGGAGATTATTTGTAGCTTCTTGTTTTAACTTCGATGTTTTCATAAACCAGATCTTCTTTATGAAGCACTTCCTGATTGATGTCTCCACCCTTATATTCCCAAGCTCCTACGTATTTGAAATTTAAATCATCTCTTTCTGCTTCTCCTTCCGGAGTTGAGTGATCTTCACGGAAGTGACCTCCGCAAGACTCATTTCTGTGCAGTGCATCAATTGCCATCAGTTGTCCTAACTCTAAGAAGTCGGCAACTCTGAAAGCTTTCTCAAGCTCTGTATTCATTCCGTTATTGTCTCCCGGAACTTTTACGTTTTTCCAGAAATCGTTTCTTACTTCTTCAATTTCTTTGATCGCCTCACGCAGACCTTCAGGAGTTCTTCCCATTCCTACTTTATTCCACATAATGTTTCCTAACTTTTTGTGGAAATAGTCTACTGAATGCGTTCCTTTATTATTTAAGAAGAAATCAATTTTTTCTTTAATTTCTTTTTCAGACTGTTCAAAATCCGAAGAATTGGTTGAAATCTGTCCCGTTCTGATATCCGCAGAAAGATAATCTGCAATCGTGTAAGGAAGCACAAAATATCCATCAGCCAAACCTTGCATCAAGGCAGAAGCACCCAGTCTGTTGGCTCCGTGATCTGAGAAATTTGCTTCACCGATAACGAAACATCCCGGAATTGTAGACTGTAAATTGTAATCTACCCAAACACCACCCATAGTATAGTGAACCGCAGGATAAATTTTCATTGGAGTTTTGTAAGGATCGTCTGCTGTAATTTTTTCGTACATGACGAATAAGTTTCCGTATTTCTCCTCTACCCAGCTTTTTCCTAAATCATAAATCTGCTGATCTGTAGGATTATTGATATGCTTCTCAATAGCAGCTTCTCTACCTTTTTTCATGATCTCCGTAGAGAAATCAAGGTAAACACCTTCCTGAGTATCGTTATTTTCAATTCCATATCCGGCATCACATCTTTCTTTAGCTGCTCTTGAAGCAACGTCACGAGGTACAAGGTTACCAAATGCTGGATATCTTCTTTCCAGATAATAATCTCTGTCTTCTTCCTTAATATTTTCAGGTCTTAGTTTCCCTTCTCTGATAGCCTGTGCATCCTCAATCTTTTTGGGAACCCAGATTCTTCCGGAATTTCTTAAAGATTCAGACATTAAAGTAAGTTTAGACTGCTGAGTCCCGTGAACCGGAATACATGTCGGGTGAATCTGAACATAACAAGGATTTGCAAAATACGCTCCTTTTTTGTGAATTTTCCATGCTGCAGAAACATTGGAACCCATTGCATTAGTAGAAAGGAAATATACGTTCCCATAACCTCCTGAAGCAATAACCACTGCATGTGCAGAATGTCTTTCGATTTCACCTGTTACCAGATTTCTTGCAATAATTCCTCTTGCTTTTCCGTCTACGATAACAAGATCCATCATTTCATGACGGTTGTACATTTTAATTCTGCCTTTACCGATTTGTCGGCTCATTGCAGAATAGGCTCCTAACAATAGCTGTTGACCCGTTTGTCCTTTTGCGTAGAATGTTCTTTTTACCTGAACCCCACCAAATGAACGGTTATCTAACTGACCTCCGTACTCACGCCCAAAAGGAACACCCTGAGCAACGCACTGGTCGATAATATTTGCAGAAACTTCAGCTAATCTGTAAACGTTTGCCTCTCTTGCTCTGTAATCTCCACCTTTGATGGTGTCATAGAACAATCTGTAAGTAGAGTCACCGTCTCCCTGATAATTTTTAGCTGCATTAATACCTCCCTGAGCTGCGATAGAATGCGCTCTTCTTGGAGAATCCTGATAACAGAAAGCCTTAACATTATATCCCTGCTCTGCCAAAGTTGCAGCAGCAGAACCACCTGCCAAACCTGTACCAACAACAATAATATCAATCTTATCTCTGTTGTTTGGTGCAACGAGGTTCATATGGTCTTTATGATTTTTCCATTTATCCTTTAGAGGACCTGCTGGAATTTTTGAATCTAATTTACTCATATTAGTATAGTGATATTATTGAGTTACGTAATGAAAAATTGCAATAAAGATAAAACCTAGAGGAATCAAAATAGAATACCAGTTCCCAAAAGCTTTAATTATCGGAGTATATTTCGGATGTCTTGCTCCAATCGACTGAAAAGAAGACTGGAAACCGTGAGCCAAATGCAATCCCAATAAAATAAAAGAAATTACATATAGTACTACTCTCCAAAGATCTGCAAATTTAGCGTGCAAATCTCCCCAAAAACGCGTCTCCTCTACAGGCAATCCGTCTATGTATTTATAATTCATCTCATGTACCCAGAAATCGTACATGTGTAGAAAAATAAAAGCTAAAATTACAGCTCCTGAAATCAGCATGTTTCTTGACATCCACGTAGAGTTTGCCGATCCGTTGTTTACGTTATAGCCTACAGGACGTGCCTTATTATTTTTTATTTCCAGCACAAATCCCATCACAAAATGGAATATCACAGCAAACATTAAAACAGGCTGCATTAAGAACTGAATCAGAGGATTATACCCCATAAACTGAGAAGCATTATTGTAAGCATCCTGTCCGAAAACCGATAATAGATTTACAGAAAGGTGCATCACCAGAAATATTAGCAAAAACATTGCTGACAATGCCATTGCATATTTTCTACCAATTGTAGAACTTGTTAAACCTGCCATATTAAGTTTAAATTTGATTTTCCACAAAATTAGGAAATGTTAACAATACAAGAAACTGAGAAATCTCACTATTAGATAGTTTGTAATCTTTCTAAATAAGAACAAAACGTTGTAAAAAGAACTCTTGAGAAAGCAGATCTATTAATCTACATCATACTGATTATGTCCAATTTTAACTGTTTTTACAGAATCGGGAATATGTTTTATTTCAAAATTATTTATTCTTCTGGACGAAATGTAAGGATTAATAATAAACTGCCTGATCTTGTTTTCTTCAGATGAGTTTTTCAACAGAAAAACAGCATTGTCACCGTTTTTTATTGCCACCACATTCAATTTTCTATAGGTAAAAGTATGAATTTCATTCTGAAAATTATAATAAATGTGAAATGAAATTCTCACAAAAAGAAAAGCAAAAACGACAAAAATTACTCTATAGGCAGTTTTAAGACATGCTTTATTAAAATAAAATCTCACATAATAAACAAATACATAGAACACAAAAACCTCAGCTAAATTAAAAGAAATATTCTCAAAAAATAGTACATCGAATTCTGCAAACCAATGGATAACTTTCAATAAAATCTTGATCAGGCTGTCATAAACGGTATTTAATATATAAAATTCAAGATCTACAGCAATTAAGCCCGTCATGACAAAAGAAAAGATGATAATCAACTGAGAAAAAGGAACAATAACAAAATTGGCAAGAATAGAAACAAACGAAAACTGGTGAAAATAATACAAAACCAAAGGCAGAGTAGCCAATTGTGCAGATACGGAGATGGAAACGGTATTGTATAAAAGTTTTTTCATAAAAGAATCCTGCTTGGGAAAATATTTTAAAATAGGCTGATTCAGCCAAAAAATCCCCAAAACCGCAAGAAAACTCAGCTGAAAACCAACATCAAAGATCTGATGAGTATCAGCAACCAAAATAATGAACGCCGAAACTGAAAGAGAGTGAAGCAGATCAGGCTTTCTTTGCAGAATTACATAGATGAAATAGATACTCAGCATAATGCATGACCGAACTACTGAATTTCCAAAACCAATAAAAAATGCAAAAATCCATATAAAGACAAGACTGCAAAGAACCGCATATCTTCTAAGGCTAATAGGCGAAAATTTAGTCAACAGAAAATAAAAAATTCCGAAAATAACCGCAATATGAGTTCCCGAAATTGCCAGCAAATGCACCAATCCGGAGCGGTTAAAATCCTGAACCGTTTCAGCATCAATTTCGGTGCGGTCTGCCAAAATAATTCCTTTTAAAAACTCACGGCTTTTTGATGACATTTCCGAATTATTGATTTCCTTTAGAACTTCTAATCTTTTTTGTTTGGATTTTTCAGCAAAACTGAGGTCATTTCTTGCTACAGATGAAACTTCCCCATTCACATAGACCAGATAAAAAATGTTTTTTCTTGAAAGATATTTTTTGTAATCAAACTGGAAATCATATTCAGGATTCTGAGGCTGAGTAATATAAGCCTGCGATTTATAGTAATGGTTAAAATCTAAATCTTCCGATGCTCTTTTAATATTTACAATTGCTTTAAAAGTTTGATTGTCAGCTCCAGCTAAGACCTCATATTTTTTATATTTTTCGTTTGAATTGAGCTTTTTTGATATTTTAAATACAATTACCTCATTTGCTTGTAAATTAAAAGATTGAGAATGATGGATATTAAAACCATGAAAAGCAATTCCAGATAAAAAGAACATGGCTGAGAAAAGAAAAATTCTGATTTTAAAAATATCAGAACTATTGATGAAAAATAATCCACAGAAAGTCGCAATAATGGGAACGATAATAAAGACAGTCCTTTCTGTTAAAAGAAAATAATCCTGAAAGAAAATCCCAAGAATAAAGCAAAAAACCGCAATGAGAAATGGCTGTTTGTTCAAATCATTTGTGTTTGAGCAAACTAAATTAGAAATTTTTTATGAAACGAAAAACTGTTTTTACTATTTCAGTTTCAAAATCACATTTGCCGCATTTTCACTTGCCCCTTTTCCTCCTAGTTTTTCGCGCAAGAGATCAAAATTATTGAGCATCTGATTTCTTTTTTCGCCATTCAGAATAGAATTTAACTCTTTGATAAGATTTTGGGTATTAAGTTCATTTTGAATCAATTCTTTCACCACTTCCCCATCCATTATCAAATTGACCAAAGAAATATATTTGATATTTTTAACCAGTCTTTTGGCAATAGCATAAGAAATTTTACTTCCGCGATAGCAAACCACTTCCGGAACATTCAGCAAAGCGGTTTCCAAAGTTGCCGTTCCCGAAGTGACCAAAGCGGCTTTTGAACACCTCAATAGATCGTACGTTTTATTGGAAACAAAATGCACATTTTCATCTACATATTTTTGATAAAATTCTTTATCCAAACTCGGGGCGCCTGCAATCACAAACTGATAATTTTCAAAATGCGGACGAACAGAAAGCATGATTTCCAGCATTTTTTCGACTTCCTGTTTTCTGGAACCTGGTAAAAGCGCAATAATTTCTTTTTTGTTTAAGCCGTTTTCAGTTTTAAAATCATCTGCATTAATTTCCCGGAGTGACGATAGCGCATCCAATAACGGATGTCCTACAAAATGAGATTTTACGCCGTGCTTGTTATAAAAATCTTCTTCAAAAGGCAGAATAACCATCATTTCATCAACATATTTTTTGATGATTTCCACACGACTTTCCTTCCACGCCCAAAGTTGCGGAGAAATATAGTAAACTACTTTTATGCCCAATTCTTTGGCAAATTTTGCAATTCTCAGATTGAAGCCGGGATAATCTACCAAAATTAAAATATCTGGTTTACTGTTTCTGATATCTTCTTTGCAGAATTTAATGTTATTAAGAATTGTTCTCAGATTCATAGCCACTTCAAGAAATCCCATGAAAGCCAGATCGCGGTAATGTTTTACCAAAGTTCCGCCTTGCTTCTGCATCAGGTCACCGCCCCAGAATCTGAATTCTGCAGACGGATCTTTTTCTTTTAAAGCTTTCATCAGATTGCTCCCATGCAGATCTCCGGAAGCTTCACCGGCAATGATATAATATTTCATAAAAAATGAGTGACGAATGATAAGTGATTTTATCAATTCTACCTATCAGACCTCAGATTTAAGATTATATTTAATTAATTTTGTTCCAAAGATAATGATAAAAATGTCAGAAGAATTTGAAATCAGAAACAAAGTTGCAGAAAGCGGACTGATCAATTTTGATATTGCCGATCTGGTTCCGAAAGGTGAAAGAAGAGGTATTGACCTGAAAGACTTTCTATTCATGGAAATGGTTTTAAAAGAAAAAGATTTCCGGGAAAAAGTAGCAGCAATCAATGGAGAAGAATATAAAGACAGCTACGTATACATCTATAATTCGGCAGATGCTATTGTACCACTCTGGGCGTATTTTCTCATCACGGCAAAACTTGCAGATACTGCTAAAAAAATTGTATTTGGGGATGCAGAAAATCTTGAAATCATCCTCATGCACGATGCAATACAAAACTATGATTTTTCTGAAATGAACGGAAAGCGTGTTTTAGTAAAAGGATGCACAGACAAGGCTATTCCTGAAAACGCATACGTTGAACTGGTAGAAAAATTAAAGCCTGTCGTAAAATCTTTGATGTTTGGCGAAGCTTGTTCCAACGTTCCTATTTTGAAAAATTAACGGTAATTTTTCTCTATTTAAGTTTTAATGAACTAAATTTAATACCTTTGGTTTTGTAACAATTAATTTAAACACAAAAAATGAACTTAATCGACCTTTTAACAGGAAACACAGGAAATCAGGTAGCACAACAGGCTGAAAATAAATTCGGAATCAGCAAAAATCAGATCATCGCGCTTTTAGCAGTAGCTACTCCTTTGATTATCTCTTATCTGAGAAACAAATCTCAGGATGCCAAAGAAGCAGAAGCACTGAATAATGCTTTGGATAAAGATCATGACGGAAGTATTCTGGATGATACCGCACAGCTTGAAGCCAGACAAAATGAAGGAGGCTCTATTCTGTCGCACATTTTCGGGAACCAAAAATCAACCGTTGAAAATCAGCTTTCTCAAAACACAGGAATTTCTATCGACAAAATAGGACCAATTCTCGCAATGCTTGCTCCGGTCATTATGGGTTACATAGGTAAGGAAAAGCAACAAAATAATGTAGGAGCAGGAGGACTTGGCGATCTTTTAGGCGGCATTTTAGGCGGTGCACAAAACCAGGCTCAGCAACAGGACTCAAATCCTTTAAACGATATTTTAGGAAGTGTTTTAGGTGGCGGACAATCTCAGTCGTCGGGAAATCCGCTGAATGATATTTTAGGAAGCGTACTTGGAGGCGGACAACAGCAGAAGCAACAAAGCGGCGGAATCGGCGACTTACTTGGTGGTTTGTTTAAATAAACTCAATTGATCTACAATATAAAAAGACCGAAGAAAATTCGGTCTTTTTTGTTTTTTAAGCTTTTTCGCTTTCAGAGGATTTATGAGATTTGGCACTTTTTCTAGGTCTTCTTTTACCATAGCTACCATTATTAATCTTACCTCTTCTTGATTTTTTGTCTCCTTTTCCCATAATAAAAAATTTCTTTTGATGATTATCACGAATTTAGAAAACATTCTTCTAAAATCAACAATTCAGACTGTTAAAATTTTCAAAAAAGAAATTAACAAAAAGATTTCACGATACAATTCTGATTGATTTTTTATAAAAAATGTTAAGAAATTATTACTTGTAATATTAATCACTAGATTTGGAAAAAAAATATCAATGTATAAGTTTTTAATTCCAATCTTATTATCTTTAAGCTTAAATTCTTTTGCTCAAAAAAAAATAGACAACTTAAATTTTGAGAAATTTGAAAATAATTTCCCTTCACAGTGGGAAACATTTGGAGATGGTTCAGCAACAATATCTTCAGATTATAAAGAAAAGCAGGAAGGAAAAACTTCAGTAGTTTTTCATGCAGAAGAAGGTTCTGAATTTAAAGCATTAATGTATACACTTCCTGAAAATTATAAAGGAAAAAAAATTACCCTTTCCGGTTACATCAAAACTGAAAATATTACAGACGGATTTGCAGGTCTTTGGATTCGGATTGATCCGGACATCGCCTTTGACAATATGAAAAAGACAGATTTAAAAGGTACTAATGATTGGAAGAAGTATGAGATAACCGTTAATATGTCTCCTGAGAATACTCAAAAAATTGTTTTTGGAACTTTGATTACAGGAAAAGGAAAAGCATGGTTTGACAATTTAAAAATCTCTATTGACGGAAAAGACGTAAGTAAAGCTAAAGTTTTTGAGAAAAAAATGACTAAAGTTGATTTAGATAAAGAGTTTGACTCTGGCTCTAAAATTTCAAATATCCCTACAGACAAAAATAATGTGGTTAAACTTACTCAACTAGGTCTTATCTGGGGATATCTGAAATACTATCATCCGGCAGTTGCAGAAGGAAATTACAACTGGGATTACGAACTTTTCAGAATATATGAAAAAACAAAAAATATCCCAATAAACGAAAGAGACGCAGTAATTACTGAATGGATCAAAAAACTGGGCAAATATGAGGTTATTAAAGCTTCAGAGATCCAAAACGTGAAAGTAAAACCAGACTTAGACTGGATTACCAATTCAGGATTTTCAAAAGAACTTTCTCAGGAACTTCTCAAATTAAAGTATGCGAAAAGACCTCATGCTAACTATTACGTAGATTTTTTTAAAAATGTAGGCAATCCTGATTTCAGAAACGAAAAGTCTTATCAAAACATGATCTATCCCGATGCAGGTTTCCGTTTACTTTCTCTTTACAGATACTGGAATATTATTCAATATTATTTTCCTTACAAATATCTTATTGAAGAAGACTGGAAAGATGTTTTGAAAGAATTTGTTCCCAAATTTATCAATGCAGAAAACGAGACTGAATATGCTTTGGTATCTCTCGAAATTATCGGAAGAGTACGTGATTCGCATGCTTATGTAATTAATCATAATAAAAGTATTTACGAATTTTTTGGAACTCGTTATTCAGCTTTACAGATGAATTTTGTTGAGGACAAAGCTATTGTTAATGATTTTTATAACGAAAATTTAGCCAAAGAAACCGGAATTCAGAAGGGTGACATTATTACAGAAATTGATGGTGTAAAAACTGAAGACTTTATCAAAAACATTCTAAAATACGTTCCTGCTTCAAATTATGCTGCTCAATTAAGAGATATTTCAAGTTATCTGCTAAGAACTAATAATGAGTCAATTAAAATAAAATTCATACATGACGGAAAATCACAAGAAAAAGTAATTAAAACATATACAATCAAAGAATTAAACTATCAGAAAAAGGTAAAAGAATTTTTCAAAACTCTTAACAATGATATTGCTTATTTTTACATGGGTAGTGTAAAAGCAGATGAAGTGCCTTCCATTTTCGATAAGATAAAAGACACGAGAGGATTAATTATTGATCTCAGAAGCTATCCTTCAGACTTTGTAGTATTTAAGATGGGAAAATTACTAAAGCCTAACGCTTCCAATTTTGTAAAATTCACAAAAACAAAAAATTATCAACCAGGACTTTTTACATTTACTTCAGATTTAGAAGTTCCCGGATCAGAGAAGAGCGCTTATCAGGGAAAAATTGCAATTCTGATTAATGAGACTACTCAAAGTAGTGCAGAATATCACACCATGGCTTTCAGAACAGCTCCAAATGCAAAAGTTTTTGGTTCCCATACAGCAGGAGCAGATGGCAATGTTTCCGAATTTGTACTTCCGGGCAACATCAAAACTATGATCACCGGAATAGGAGTTTATTATCCGGATGGAAAAGAAACCCAAAGAATAGGGATCATTCCTGACGAGGAAATAAAACCTACTATTGACGGAATAAAAAATGGTAAAGATGAAGTTTTAGAAAAAGCAATGAAATGGATTAACGATTGATAATGTATCAAAAAATTTATTTAGATTTGTATAAAATTAAAAATAAAATTCATGAAAAAAATATTGACTTCAACGTTGCTATTCGGATTAATTGCTTTTACAAGTTTAGTTTCTGCACAACAGTTAAATAAAAACCAAAGAGCAGCAATTCAGACAGACAACGTAGAAACCTTCAAAAAAGCTTTCACAAATGCAGAATATGATAAATGCATGAGTGTAAAAGAACTTTCCACAACAATGCTTTCTTACAGTATAAAATACCAGAAAAACAATATTGCCAATTTTCTGATGAGCAATAATTCTGATGTAAATAAAGCTTGTGACGGCGTAACTCCTTTGATGACTGCTGCAAAATACGGCAATATGAACGCTGCTAAAAATCTTCTTAAAAAAGGAGCTAACAAAAACGCAAAAGATAATGACGGTAAAACGGCAAAAGATTACGCATCAGAATCTAAACAGTCTGCCATAACAGCGATTCTTTAATCATTATATTTAAAAATATTTAAACTTCCTTCGGGAAGTTTTTTTGTTTTTAAAACCTGTAAAAATCCTATCTTTGCCAACGGAAAATTCAAGGTTCGGATATGAGCCTTAAACATTGAACTTTAAACAAATAATTATGTTTCGATCGCACACCAACGGAGAATTATCTCTTAAAAATCTTAATGAAGAAGTTACACTTTCAGGATGGGTACAAACCATTCGTGATAAAGGATTTATGATTTGGATAGATCTTCGGGATCGTTACGGAATTACACAGCTCGTTTTCGATCAGGATCGTTCTTCAGCGGAACTGATGGAAAATGCTAAAAAACTGGGACGTGAATTTGTGATTCAGGTTACCGGAAAAGTTATCGAAAGAGTAAGCAAAAACCCTAATATTCCTACAGGAGAAATTGAGCTTTTAGTTGAAAAATTAGAAGTTCTTAACGAATCTCAACTTCCGCCTTTCACCATTGAAGATGAAACGGACGGCGGTGAAGAATTGAGAATGAAATACCGTTACCTAGATATCAGAAGAAATCCTGTAAAAGATAAATTGATTTTCCGTCACAAAATGGCGCAGAAAGTGAGAAATTATCTTTCAGACAACGGTTTTATCGAGGTTGAAACTCCGGTTTTAATTAAATCCACTCCGGAAGGAGCAAGAGATTTCGTGGTTCCAAGCAGAATGAATCCGGGACAGTTTTACGCTTTACCGCAGTCTCCACAAACATTCAAACAGTTATTGATGGTCGGTGGAATGGATAAATATTTCCAGATCGTGAAATGTTTCCGTGATGAGGATTTAAGAGCCGACAGACAGCCGGAATTTACACAAATTGACTGCGAAATGGCTTTTGTAGAGCAGGAAGACGTAATGAATGTTTTTGAAGGAATGACGAAAACCTTGTTGAAAGACATTACAGGTCAGGAATTCGGAGATTTCCCGAGAATGACTTTTGCTGATGCGATGCAGAAATACGGAAACGATAAACCGGACATCCGTTTCGGAATGGAATTCGTGGAACTGAATGATTTAGTAAAAGGAAAAGATTTCAAAATATTTGATGAAGCAGAACTGGTTGTCGGAATCAATGTAGAAGGGTGTGCAGATTATACAAGAAAACAAATTGATGAACTTGTTGACTGGGTGAAAAGACCACAGATCGGAGCTTCGGGAATGGTTTGGGTTAAATTCCAGAATGACGGAGTAAAAACTTCTTCGGTTAATAAATTCTATAACGAAGAAGATCTGGCAAAAATTATCGAAAAATTCGGAGCTAAAGAAGGAGACTTGATGTTGATTCTTTCCGGAAACGAAAATAAGGTAAGAACCCAACTTTCGGCTTTAAGAATGGAACTTGGAAACCGTTTGGGATTAAGAAAAGGAAACGAATTCGCTCCACTTTGGGTCGTTGATTTCCCTCTTTTGGAATTTGATGAGGAAAGCGGACGTTACCACGCAATGCACCACCCTTTTACCTCTCCAAAACCTGAAGATATTCATTTATTGGAAACAGATCCCGGAAAAGCAAGAGCTAACGCTTATGATATGGTCTTAAACGGAAACGAAATCGGTGGTGGTTCCATCAGAATTTTTGACAGAGATTTGCAGTCTAAAATGTTCGACCTTTTAGGATTCTCAAAAGAAGAAGCGGAAGCACAGTTTGGTTTCTTAATGAACGCCTTCAAATACGGAGCGCCGCCTCATGGAGGTTTAGCTTTCGGATTTGACCGTTTGGTAGCTATTTTGGACGGAAACGAAGTGATCAGAGACTATATTGCGTTCCCTAAAAACAATTCGGGACGTGATGTGATGATTGATGCTCCTTCTTCGATTGCTGATGAACAGCTCGATGAACTGGAACTGAAATTGAATTTAAAAGGATAAATTTTATATAAAATTAATTATATTAGAAGCAGGATTCTACAGTGAATCCTGCTTTTTTATGCAAAAATATTTTGTTTACCTTTTAAGCTTTCTTTGTTTTGTAAGCTGTAAAAAAAATACAGTTAATCCGGAATTGCTTTTAGGTGATTGGGAATTTGCAAATACTGTAGGAGTTTCTGATTCGTCGATGGTCTATATTCAATCTGATTTCAGGTTCAGTAAAGATTCAATATTTGTATTAAATGACGGATTTTTCCAAAGAGAAGAAAGGGACAATGAGGATAAATACATGGGACAAAAAAGCAAATTTTACGTTGAAAATGATAGTCTTTATATACTTAATACAATCACTCAGCATTATTTTTCGCAAAAAATTTCATATTTATCAAAAAATACTCTAGCCCTTTACAATAAGGAGGAAAAAGTAACATTTTATTTTCGAAAAAGAAAAGCAGAAGCCTCTTCTAAAATTAAATTATCTCAAATCACTTTATCTTTGGGTCCTTGTTTCGGAGACTGTCCTATAAGTTCAATATCTGTTGATAACAATGGAAACATTGTCTATTTAGGAGAAAGCAATACTCCATATAATGGATTATTTAAAGGAAATATCAATAAAGAAATTTTTCAGGAATTAGTTTCAGAACTAAATAAAATTAGGTTCGCAGAACTAAAAAACGAATACAGCATCGATGCAACAGATTTGCCAGATATAAGCGTATCTTTTTTAAATGATAAAAAAATTATCAAAACTATCTACGCTTATGGACATAGTGAACCCCGTCAACTAAAATCTATTTTAACTAAAATAAAATATCTATATCAGAATGCGAACCTGAAAAAGATTGACTACGACTTTCCCATTTTCAGTCCCATTTTTTCAAATTATCATTTTCGAAAATCAGAGATATTCTATCTTCAAACTTTACTCCTGAATTCAAAGAAAACAGAAACTCAATTCAAATCAAAATATAAACAAAGAGGAATTTTAATTCTTCCGGAAAAATTTGATTATGATGACTATGCACAAATGAAAAGAAATATAGAAAGTGATGGAAGATACTTTAAGTTAGAAAGCAAAAATCATCAATTGTACACTTTTGATATAGGTTTTGACTTCTTTAAAACCAATGAGGCATTTTCTGCAAAAATCAAATAATATTACACCACAATTAATATTTCCTCCATCCAAACATGATAATGTAAATTTAAGAACGCTGATAAACATGCAAATCCCTTTGAGGAAAAGGAATTTCAATCCCGGCATTGTCAAGTGCTTTTTTGCAGCTGATGATTAACTCCTCATTCATTGTCCAAAAATTATCCAGAGAAGTTGTTGCTCTTACAGAAAGATTGACTGCGCTGTCTCCCAATTCTGTAACTACCACCTGTGGTGCAGGATCATCAAAAGCATATTGGTTGTTTTTAATAACATCAAGAAGAATATCTTTAGCCTGTTTCAGATCTGTATCGTATGAAACTCCGATATTAAACCAGGTACGACGAGTTCCTAAATGAGTATAATTGGTGATACTGTTGTTGGAAACATCACCATTCGGAATCACAACCATCTGATTTTGAGGCGTTATTAATCGGGTATGGAAAATATCAATTTCATGTACTGTTCCTGATTCACCAGATTTCACTTCAATATAATCGCCTACTTTAAAAGGTTTTAAAAGCAGTATCAATATTCCGCCTGCAAAATTAGCAAGCGATCCCTGCAATGCTAAACCTACAGCCAACCCTGCAGCACCAATCATGGCTACAAAAGCTGAAGTCTGTACTCCGAGCTGGGTAACAACAATGATAAACAACAAAATATTCAGTGCCCAAGTAATGACATTCAGCATAAACTTCTGCAAAGAAATTTCAACTCCTTTTTTAACGAAAGCTTTTCTGATGAGTTTTTTCAAAATTCCGATAATCCATCGTCCGGCAATAAATATAAGCACAGCAGATAAGAGCGCTGTAATAAGTCTTGGAGCCATTGTGACCGCAGATGAAACAAAGTTTTCCCAGTTGTTTTGTACATTCGTTAAATCTAAATCTTTCATAAAATATTTTAGTTTTACATTGATTAGTAAGAATTCCGGCATATGAAAGGCAAAATATACACCGAAACCGTGCATGTTTACAGAAAGTGACTATTCTGAAGAAGTTACAAAGGTAATAAAATAAAAAAATTACAGTCTCAGCGTAAAATATAACCTTTTCTAAAACAATACTCGGCACAATGATTGTAGATTTTAATTAAATCAAATTACAATGAAAGCAATCTGGAAAGGCGCCATCGGCTTTGGCTTAGTTAATATCCCTGTGAAAATTTATTCTGCAACCGAAACCAGCAAGCTGGATTTGGATATGCTTGACAAATCAGATTATTCTAATATCAGATTCAAAAGAGTCAATGAAAAAACCGGAAAGGAAGTTAAGTGGGCGAATATTGTGAAAGGCTATTTAATGGATGATAAATACATCATTCTTGATGAAGAAGATTACGAAGCCGCCAGTCCTGAGAAAACAAAGATTCTTTCTATTGAGCATTTTGTAAAAGAAGCTGAAGTTGACTCGGTTTATTTTGAGAATCCCTACTTTCTAGAACCGCAAAAAAACGGCGAAAACGCTTATAGATTATTAATCAAAGCTTTAGAGCAAACCAAAATGGTAGGAATCGGGACATTTGTCCTTCGTGATACCGAAGCAATCGGTCTTATCCGTCCTTATAATGATGAAATTCTGGTTTTGAACAGACTCCGCTTTTCAGAAGAAATACGGGATTACAAAGATCTCAAAATTCCGGCTAAAAAAGCACCAAAACCCGCCGAACTCAAAATGGCAAAAAATTTAATCGAACAATTATCTGAAACATTTGATCCAACTGTTTATAAAAACACTTACTCTGCTGAACTCTTGAAAATTATCAAGAAAAAAGCAAAAGGAAAAACGGTAAAAGTCAAAAAATCTGAACCTGCAAAACAAGGTAAAGTAATTGATCTGATGGCTCAGCTGAAAGCCAGTCTGCAAGGTTCTAAATCTAAAAATGCTTCATAATTATGGCTTTAAAAGATTACAATAATAAAAGAAAGTTCGATGAAACCACCGAACCGAAGGGAACGACAAAAAAAAGCGACGACAAGTTAATTTTTGTTGTTCAACGACACGCTGCAAGCAGACTTCATTATGATTTCAGGCTTGAAATGGAAGGTGTTTTGAAAAGTTGGGCAGTTCCGAAAGGTCCGTCTTTAAATCCTGATGACAAACGGTTGGCAATGATGGTGGAAGATCATCCTTATGATTACAAAGATTTTGAAGGAAATATACCTGAAGGAAATTACGGAGCAGGACAAGTGGAAGTCTGGGACAGCGGAACTTATGAACCTTTAGACGAAACAAATAAACTTTCCGATGAAAAAGAGTTATTAAAAGAACTAAAAGACGGCTCATTAAAATTCGTTTTGCACGGAAAAAAACTGAAAGGAGAATTTGCTTTGGTTAAAATGAAAAATGCTGAGAACAATGCGTGGCTTTTAATTAAACATAAAGATAAATTCGCTGAAGAAGAATATGATGCAGAGGAAAATGTTTCAAAAAACTCTCAGGTGTCAAAATTTTTAGAGGAAAAAAAAAGCCCAAAAACAGGCAAAAAAAAGTAAGCTCTACCACAACTGAATCCCATTATAGAAAATTCAACGCTTTAGGCGACGAGAAAAAGCTGACAAGCTACATCAAACCTATGCTTGCAAAACTTTCGGAGGAAGCCTTCAATCATCCCGACTGGATCTTCGAAATTAAATGGGACGGCTACAGAGCTGTTGCAGATCTTAGTAAAAAAGAACCTTTATTCTATTCCAGAAACGGAATTTCTTTTTTAAATAAATTCAAAAAAATAAGCGAAGATTTTAATGCACAGAGGCACCACATGATTCTTGATGGTGAAATTGTAGCTTACGATGAAAACGGAAAACCAAGCTTTCAATTGCTTCAGCAGATTGGTGATAATCCGGATTTAGCACTTACTTATCAGGTTTTTGATTTGCTTTGGCTGAATGGATATTCTACTGAAGAACTTCCCTTACTTCAACGAAAAGAACTTTTGAAAGATGCATTGGTAGAAACTGATTTGATTAAATATTGTGATCATGTTCCGGAAAACGGAATTGATTTCTTCGGTCAGATGAAAAAAATGAATCTGGAAGGAATGATTGCTAAGAAAGCCGACAGTATTTATACAGAAAACAGCAGAAGTACAGACTGGCTGAAAATAAAGTTTACCAACACCGAAGAAGCAGTTATTTGCGGTTTTACGGAACCTAAAGGTTCCAGAATCGGATTTGGAGCTTTAATTCTAGGGAAATATATTGATGGAGAATTAATTTATGCCGGACATACCGGAACAGGATTCAATGCTGAATTGCTGAAAGAAATTCATTCTAAATTAACAAAAATAGAACAAAAGGAATCTCCTTTTGAAATCGTTCCGAAAACAAATATGCCCGTTACATGGGTAAAACCAGAGCTTATCTGTGAAGTAAAATTTTCTGAAATCACCAAAGACGGAATGTTCCGCCATCCTGTATTTGTCGCTATAAGAGAAGATAAAACAATTGAAGACCTTCAAAACACCACACCACAAAAACCTGAAAAAATGACAAAAAAACCCGTAAAAAAGTCTGATTCTGAATCTGATAAAGAAGTTACTCTTAACCGACACAAAGTAAAACTCACCAATCAGGATAAAATATATTTCCCAAAAGACGGTATTACAAAAGGTGATGTGATTGAATATTACCAGTCTGTCGCAAAATATATTTTACCCCATCTGAAAAACCGTCCGCTTTCTCTCAATCGTTTTCCCAACGGAATTGAAGAATCGGGATTTTATCAAAAAGATGCAGGAGATTCTCTTCCGGATTGGATTGAAACCACCAAAGTATATTCAGATTCTACAGATAAATACATCGATTATGTTATCTGTAATGATAAGGCAACTTTAGCGTATCTCAATAATTTAGGATGTATTGATCTTAATCCTTGGAATGCTTCTGTTCCCGATTTAGAAAATCCTGATTTTCTGGTTCTGGATCTTGATCCGTCAAAGAAAAACAGTTTTGATGATGTTATAGAAACAGCTTTACAGGTAAATGAAGTTTTAAAATCAATTAAAGTGAAAGGTTATTGCAAAACTTCTGGAAGTACGGGAATTCATATTTATATCCCGATGAAAAAGCAGTACGATTTTGATCAGGTAAAAGATTTTGCGCATATTTTGATGAAGAAGGTAAACACTCATCTTCCTGAACTTACTACTTTAGAACGCAGCCTGAAGAAACGAGACGATAATAAAATCTATCTGGATTATCTTCAAAACAGATCCGGACAGACTTTAGCGAGCGTTTACAGCATCCGTCCGAAAGAAGGAGCATCCGTTTCCATGCCTCTGGAATGGGATGAACTGAAGCCTGGTCTGAAACCTACTGATTATACGATTCATAATGCATTGGAAATAATTAAGGAAAAAGGAGATTTATTTAAGCCTGTTTTGGGAAAAGGAATTGATATGATGAAGGCTTTGGAATTGTTGCAGGATGGTGAATAAAATTGCTATTTTCGCAACATATAAAAATACGGATGAATCACGAAACAATTATTGAATTTTATTTTAATACAACAACAGAAAAACAAAATCAAAATTTTTATTTCAACTATGCTTGGAGAAAAGTATGGAAGAGTTGGGTTAAAATTACAATTCTTGCAGTCATTTTCTTATTTTTAGGATTCTATCCTATAGAAAATTTTGATACGAATCTTTGGTATTATTTTTTTAAATATGCAGGTATTTTTCTGGCTGGATATTCTTTCATAATAATAAATCAGTATTTTACTTCAAAGAAAAAATTCAAAATTGAAATTGATAAAATGATTGATAAATTCAGTGCTAAAAATGAGCCTCATTTTTTAATTTTAAATGATGAAAGTATTGAATTTAAAAATCCTTTCAATACTATTAAATCTTCTTGGGAAAACACATCATATAAAATAGCAGGTGATTATATAATAATTAGTCCTATCAAAAATATATTTTATATCACACATAAATCTGAAGTGAGTGAAGATCAGTATAAAATTATGATCCAATATCTAATAAGAAATTCGAAAGAACAAAAATAAACAATTTAAATATTTACGGAAGCTTCGCTACCAGACTTTCAGGTAAGATTTTCAAAATAAAATAAATTATTTTCCATTTAAAATTGGGAACAATAGTAAAAGAATTCCCTGCATTTACAATATGTTTAGCTACATAATCCGCTTCCATTAAAAGATTTTTATTCAAATCTAATCCTGCGTTGATTTTTGTATTGATGTAACCACTTACCAAAACATTTACTTTGATGTTTCTCGAAGTTAATTCCTGCCTTAAACCCGCTAAATAAGTGGTAAACGCAGCTTTTGTACTTCCGTAAACAAAATTACTTTTTCGTCCTCTTACTCCCGAAAGCGAAGACAATCCTATAATTCTTTTGAGATTCTGATTGTTTTTATCCGTTGCAATAATATTCAAAATAGAAACTGCTCCCATATAATTGACCAGCATCATCTGTTGAGCACCTTTGAAGTCCATCAAAGCAGTTTCGTTATCAACTAAAAAACCTGCTGCATATACTACAATATAAGGTTTTGTTGTAAGTTCATTATAAAATATCTGATGAGAATCGAAATCTGCTGAGTCGAAATGTAAAACCGTCACTTTTGTATCAAGATTATTTCTCTGAACAAATTCTTTCAATGATGCTGTGTTTCTGGATGCGGCAATAATGGTAAACCCTTTTTCAACATATTGCAGAATACATTGCTTTGCTACATCAGAATTCGCCCCTAAAATAAGAATCGTTTTGTTTGTGTTTTGATTCATGTGACAAAGATATTTTTTTTGATCTTTAAATGAAGAATATTACAATACAATAATGAATAATCAGTATAAAAATTTCGGCGGGGTGAACTTTGCTCACCCCGCCGAAACGAATATTTTAAAAACGGAAAATTATTTTTTCTCGGTTTCAATTTCTTTTTTATCTGCTGTTTTTTCAGCTGCAGCTTTCGTCACTTTTTCACCAAAACGGTTTTCGGTAAATTCTCTTGAGATCGCAGCTTTTTCAAATTTCAGTTTCCCGGAAAGAGTCTCAATAACAACTCCGTCTTCCTGAATTTGGGCAATTCTGCCGTGAAGTCCTGAAGTGAGCACCACTCTGCTTCCTACTTTTAGGTCATCCTGAAATTTTTTCTCTTGCTTTTGCTTTTTCATTTGAGGTCTGATCATCAGGAAATAAAACCCGACAAACATTACCCCCATCATGATTAGCATTGTTGAAGAGTTTCCTCCCTGTGCAGCCTGCAAAAATATTGTTTGTAAATTCATTATATTATGGTTGAATGTTCGCAGTAAATGTCAATTTAATAGGAGCTTTATCAACATTAGCAAAAACATCTGCGTATTTGTTAACAGCACCGTCAAAATTGGTAGAATCAAAACTTAAAGTAATTTTACCTTTTTTGCCCGGCATGATCGGATCTTTTGTAAAATCAGGAGCAGTACATCCGCATCCAGGCTTTACTTCAGAAATAATCAAAGGATTAATCCCTGTATTGGTAATTTCATAAACGTGATCTACTTTTTTACCTTTTTTAATAGTTCCGAAATCAAAATTACTTTCAGAAAGTGCTACTGTTGTAGTAGGCTGGTTTGATTTCGCAGGTGCAGCAGCATCTCCTGTAACGGCAGTATTGGCAGACATTTCAGCATTCGCCGGGTTCATCTGTTGCATAGAAGTTGTATCTGCAGGAGCATTTGTAGAATCTACATTCATAATTTCTGCATTTTCAACTTCTTTTTTCTCTTCTTTTTTACAAGAAACCAATCCGAATCCGATTACGGATAAAGCTAATATTGATACCGTTTTTTTCATTTTTATTTTGTTTAAATTCTGTTTAAATCTTTACAATATTTATCTAAAATACCATTGATGAATATATTGGATCTATCGGTTGCAAAAACTTTAGCAATCTCAATATATTCGTTGATAATTACTCTTGAAGGGGTAAGAGGAAAATGATCCAGTTCAGAAAAAGCGGTTGTTAAAATCACTTTATCCATCAGCGAAACTCTTTCCAGATCCCAGTTTTCAAGACGCTCAGAGAGTTTCTTCTCATTGGCTTCCCAATTATTCAGAGTATCTCTCAAAAGTTTACTTGCAAAATTTTTATCATCCTCATCTTTCATCATTTTAATCAGCGTACGGCTTTCTTCATTTTCCTTCATAAAGCCAATCGTTTTCTGTATCATCGAATTGGCAATATGAATATCATCTGCCCAGGTAAGTTCCCTGTCGCTGATATAATCATGAAAATCATCATTTTCCGCAACGTAACGCAGGAAAAGCTTTCCGATGAACTTCTGGTCTTCTTCAAAAGAATACCCTTCTTCTTTCATAAAATCCTGATAACGCTTTCCCGCAGTCATTCTCTGAAATGTTTTTACCAGCATATCATCATGCAGATCCCATTTAAGATCTTTGTGCTGACCTGTAAAAAATAATCTCTCAGGATTTTCTTCAAGCTTTTTCAGAACCTGATTGTTGATAAATTTCTGGTTGGGATTTACGTCAGAATCTGTTTTGAAATATTTATTCTTACCAATTTCCATTTGATTTTCGGCAAGTTGCTTTAAACCTACCAGAAAATTAAGCTGAAAAATATAGAGATTATAGATTTTCTCTATTCCTGTAAACATATTCTTTTCTAAAACATCAGTTTTTACAGGATTTTGGTAGTACGAATAAACGGTTTCTACCACTTTTTCACGGATTTGTCTTCTTCCTAACATTCAAAGAGCTTTTTTATGGGTGCAAAGATATGAAATTTAAAATTTACTAAATTCTGGAAGTGTTTCAATTTTTGTAATTTTGTGAAAGTTTATGAAAGCACTGAAAACACTCAACCCTTATTTTTGGAAGCACAAAATACTATTGTTTTGGGGGTTACTATTCATCATCGCCAGTAATTTTTTTAACATATACAAAGTACAGTTTGTCGGAAAGTCTGTAGATGAACTTGCGCAGCAGGGAAATCTGGGTTTCAACAAACAGGTTTTAATCTATGTTGCCATCATTGTAGGATGCTCGCTTCTTACCGGATTTTTCACTTTTATGATGCGGCAGACTATTATTGTAGCCTCCAGAAGGATTGAATATGAACTGAAAAATAAAATTTACAGACATTATCAGGATCTATCTCTTACTGATTATAAGAAAACAACCATAGGAGATTTAATGAACCGTCTCAGCGAAGATGTTGTTGCGGTAAGAATGTACCTTGGTCCGGGTGTGATGTATGTTGTGAATCTATTGGTTCTACTGCTGATAACCAGCGTCTATATGATTAAAACTGATGTTTCTATGACCTTATGGACATTGCTTCCGCTGCCGGTTTTATCGTACATTATATTCAAAGTAAGTTCTATCATCAATAAAAAGTCTAAAGTAATGCAGAAAAGCCAGTCTGCTATTTCAACTTTTGTGCAGGACAGTTTTTCAGGAATACGAGTGGTAAAATATTTTGCAAAAGAAAAATACATTGAAAAAAATTACGGAATAAAAGTAAGTGATTACCAGAACAAGGCATTAGATTTAGCAAAAACAGAAGCTTATTTTTTTACCATCATACTTTTTGTGATTGGTTTGCTGAATGTTGTGGTAATTTTCATTGGCGGTCAGAAATACATTCAGGGCGAATTGTCTGTTGGTAAAATCGCAGATTTCTTTATGTATATCAATATTCTGATCTGGCCTTTTTCTATGGTAGGCTGGGTAACATCTATCAATCAAAGAGCCGAAGCTTCTATGCAGAGAATTAATGAATTTTTAGATAAACAATCTGAAATTTACAATAAGAACTTTGAAGAATACGAAATAAAAGGAAATATTGAGTTCCGGAATGTTTCTTACGTTTATCCCAATACAGGAATTAAAGCGCTTGATAATTTAAGTTTTAAAATTGAAGCCGGAAAATCTTTAGCGATTATGGGGAAAACCGGAAGCGGAAAATCTACCATTGCACTGCTTCTTTGCCGCCTGATTGATCCTACAGAAGGTGAAATTTTAATAGACGGTAAAAATTTAAAAGATCATAATTTAACCAACTACCGGAAGTTTATCGGATATATTCCACAGGAAAGTTATCTTTTTTCTGACACGATTGAGCATAATATTGGTTTTTCTATTGACAATCCTTCCCATGAAAAGGTAGTTGAATATGCAAAAATTGCAGATGTAGACAAAAACATTGTTGAATTTAAAGATCAGTATAAAACTTTAGTGGGAGAACGTGGAGTAATGCTTTCTGGCGGACAAAAGCAAAGAATCTGCATTGCAAGAGCATTAATCAAAAAACCGAATATTATTATTTTTGATGATTCACTATCCGCTTTAGATACTGAAACTGAGCAGAATATCCTTGAAAATATAGATTCAAAAATAAGTAACGCTACTTCCATTATTATAACCCACAGAGAATCCAGCGCACAAAGAGCAGATAAAATACTTAACTTAAGTGATATTGACGATTCTGCAACGGCTTAACAAAAAACTTCGGAATTGTTAAATAAATCATAAAAAAAATTTTGTGATTAAAAGAAAAATTTTATATTTGTTCTTAACAAGATTAAAAATTATCTAATAATGAGTGAATACAAGGAACGCCATGAAAATGAAATTTTCACGAAGGTGCTAAAAGCAGGAAGAAGAACTTATTTCTTTGATGTGCGCGAGACGAAAGCGGGAGATTATTATCTTACAATTACCGAGAGTAAAAAGAATTTCGGGGAAAACGGAGAGGCTACATTTGAAAAGCACAAAATTTATCTTTACAAAGAAGATTTTAAAAGCTTTCAGGAGATGTTTAATGAATCAACAGATTTCATTATCAATGAAAAAGGTGAAGATGTAATATCAGAAAGACATGATAAAGACTTCAAAAGCAGATCTTATACAATAGATTCTGACGACGAAGTTTAAAAGAATAAATCACCAAAAGCATCTTTACGGATGCTTTTTTTATATAATCGAAACAATAATCCATAAAAAAAGTACACTTTAAAAGTGTACTTTTTTGGGTGAATGATGGGTCTCGAACCCACGACCTTCGGAACCACAATCCGACGCTCTAACCAACTGAGCTACAATCACCGTTTTGTGAGTGCAAATATAGGAATATTTTTTTATTTACAAAACAATTCCATCAAAATTTTTCAATGCAATTAATTTTTCTGAAGTAAACCCTTCTGCATACGCTACTCCAGACAATCTTCCTAAATCCTGCGCTCTATAAGTTAAACTTTCAAAAAAATCTTTTGTAGCAATAGGAGTTATCGGTTCTTCTGAATCAGCGTTGTAAAACTGCGTTTTATAGGCTGCACAGGCTTCAAGTTTCTTATCCAGATGATTAGAAATATCTATAACAAATTCTGGTTCTATATTTTTCCATTGAATATAATTAAAAATATATTTAGGTCTCCATGCTTTCTGCTCAGATCCATTCAATTGAGTTTCTATTTTGATTAAGCCAGAAAGAAAACAAGCATCAGAAACCAGTTTAGAAGCTTTAGCATGATCAGGATGCCTGTCATCTATAGCATTTGACAATACAATATCAGGACAGTATTTACGGATAACTTTTACAATTTCTAATTGATATTCTTCGGAATTAACTAAAAAACCATCTTTTAATCCTAAGTTCTCTCTAAATGTAACGCCCAAAATTGCTGCTGCATTTTCAGCTTCTGTCTTTCTTGTATGCTCTGTACCCCGTGTCCCAAGTTCACCTTTTGTCAAATCTACAATAGCACAAGTTTTCCCTTCAGCAATCAATTTAGCGATCGTTCCTCCACAACCCAATTCCACATCATCAGGATGAGCTCCAATAGCGAGTATATCTATTTTCATACTATAAAATTAAGTGTTTAAAAAAAACTTCCCAAACATTCATGAATGGGAAGTGTATTATTAGGAAAAAATCTATTACTTGTTAAGCTCTGCATTAAGATTAATAGCATCCTGATATGTTGGATCTAGCGCTAATGATCTTAATAGATATGTTTTTGCTTTCTCTACATCATTATCTTTTTCCAGAAATGCCACTGCAAACAAAGCGTACGCCAATGTTTTTTTGTTGGCTTCAACATCAGCTGGCTTTAAGGTTGAGATGTACTTCTCGTATGCTAACTTTGCTGCATCATTATTTCCTGCCTGCTGATAAGCATATCCCTGACTGTAATATGCAGGTGCCCAATCAGGTAGAAGATTGCTCATTTTCTGCCAAGTAAGGATTGCCCCGTTCCAGTTTTTTACATCCTGATATGCATTCGCCAGTTTGTACAAAGCGTCTGAATCCTGAGGATTTGAAGCGACTAACTTCTTCAGTGATTCAACTTCCGGACTTGTAGGACCTGCATCAACAGATGCTTGAGAAGCTCCTCCTCCATTAATTTTTACCAACTCCATATCCCATTTCAATGTCTCGTCTTTAGCAGCTTTCGCTAAACCTACTTTTTGTTGAGCTTCAGCTTTTAATGCAGCCTTTTTAGCTTCATCAGTTTCTGTTTTTGCCAGACCTGCTGCGATAAGTCCCATTAAACCCTGATCTGCAGGCTGAACTCTTGATTTTTCTACCTGAGATACAAAGGTATCTATGTTTTGCTTAGCCATAGCATATTCACCATCAGCATAGTTTACATAAGCTCTCAACTTAAATTTAATAGGATCATCTATTTTATCAAAGATTTTATCTAGAATTGCTTTTGAATTGGCATAGTCCTCATTCGTGAAATATAATTTTGCAATCTCAAGTTGAGTATACGGATCTTCATCAGCATATTTTGTATAATTAATCAAATCCTGAGTTGCTTTAGCATTTTCCTGATACTTGATATTATAAGCTGCGAGAGCCTTATACGCGGGAGCATATGTAGGATCGGTTGCTATAGCTTTATCAATATTCTGTTTCGCCAATTGCCATTGCTGAGCAGCCATCCATAAAGTACCCATTCTTGTATATACAGATGATTTATTTTTAGCTAAAGGAAGTGCTTTATCATAAGCAGTCATTGCATCACCCGGAATTCTTTTCAATCTGTAAGCATCACCTAATGTGTAGTAGTAATAAGCCGGAATATCTTTTTTAGCTCTTTCTATTGCTTTATTAAGATATTGTATTGCAAGATCCGGAGAATTGTTTTTTTCAAACAATGTTAACGCTTCAGCTGCTCTGAATAAAACTTCAGCGTCTTTTTCTCTTGAATCACTTACAATTTTTTGAATTTCAGCAATAGCCGATTTATCTCCTTTACCAAGTTTAACTGTTGCCAAACCAATTTGGTTTAAGTAGCTTTTTCTGTCAGCTGCCAAACCTTTATTAAAATTTTCTGTAGCTTTAGCATAATCAGGCTCACCTTGTTTCAAAAAAGTATTTCCTAAGTAAAAATAATTTTCCGCAGTTGCCTCTTTTGCAATCATTTGGGAAAAATTATTTTTTGCTGCTGCGTATTTGTCACTATCTAAATTATTGATACCATCCTGCAAAGTCTGAGCAAATGCAAAGTTGGTGAAAAAAACTACTGAAGCTCCTATAGCAAGCTTTTTAACATTCATAATCATTATATCTTTCATTTATATTTATAACCTTATTTCGTTAAACGAAATATATTTACACAATTTTCAGACCAAAATAAGAGTTTTATTTTGGTTAAAAGGCATTATTAAGAATTTTTAACGCATCTGTACTTCGCGTCTGTAGATGTTGTATGGCTGAAGCCCCTCTTTTTCGACTATCATTTGTCCAAGTTGTGTACACGAATATCTGATAAATCCATTGGCAATGTTGAAACTCCCTTCATTTGTTAATAAATATAAAACTCTGGTAAAAGGATATTTCATCTCGCGCAAACCGTCAGCGTCGGGCAAAAAAGATTTTCCATCTTTTTTCACGGGCAAAATTTTGATCATAGACCTTAACTTCTCGGCATCTTTATCGTAAGGGCGGCTAATCGTATTAAGACCAATTACTCCAATTTTATTAGGATACTTATTAAGCTCTTCGATAACATTAGTACTTCCCGGTATGATTGAAAATTTAAGTTCACCCGGTTTTTTATTTAGTTTCTGAGCCACAAAATTAAGATTGCTGGAATTGGTACCATCGAAAACAAAAGTTTTTTCGTCAGACTGTAATCCTTGTTGTATTTCCTCAAACGTAATTTGGGATTTTTCAGAGTCTTTAGGTACAAAAAATACTACCGCATCAGCAGCAAATTTTGCCGGTAAAACTTTCAAATCTACTTTGTCTTCGTATGCTTTTATCTCTTCAGGTGTTAAATCTTTAGACATAACCGCAATTTTTGCTTTATCATTTAGAAAATCAATAAATCCTAAATCTTCTTTTTTGGTAATGACATTAATTTTTGCCTCCGGGTAGCTAATCATATACCCCTCTGCTAAAGCCTCGACTACACTCTTAAAAGCTTCATCTGTGATAATATTCATTTGACCTTTATGATAAGAGGCAGATTCTTCTTTTTTTGAACAGCTTATTATGCTTAGAAACAGAATAGTTGCTATAAAAAATTTATTCATCTTTAGACTTTTTTAATCTTAATATACCTCTTACTATTCTGAAAACACCGTAAAGTACTAAAATAGCTCCAAGAGCGTAGGCAACCGAAGGTTCTAGTACAATAAAGAAAAATTTGTAGGTAACGACAACAATTCCTAAAACGATATAGAACAATCCTGTGATTATTGATAACCAATTAAACATCATACAACAAAAATATCAAAAAAAACAAAAAGAGAAGCAATTACTTCTCTTTTTATTTATAATTTGTAATATATACAAAGTTATTCAAAATTCATGGAAACAGGGAATCTGAATCTTGAACGCACAGGTTCTCCATTCACCTTACCGGGATTCCATTTAATCTTAATGCTTTTAACTGCTCGTTCAGCTTCTCTGTTAAAATCAGCATTAGAACCAGTTGCTTTTACTTGAGATAAAGTACCATCTCTTTCTACAACAAAAGTGATCTGAGTTTTTAGAGATCCTTCACCTTCCACAGAACTTGGATCAAAACTATTTTCAAATTTCTTTCTGAAACCAGCTAGTCCTCCACCAGTAAAATCAGCTGCCTGGTCAACCGATTCATATACATCGTTTGTTACCTGAGGTTTTACTTCAGCAGTTGAAGCTTTTGTTCCTGTAGACGGCGGTGGCGGTGGTGGTGTGTAAGCCGGAGCTTTAATACCTTCCTGAGCTACCAAACCAGTTGTTGTTTCTATCTGTTTAGAAATCGGAGGCGGTGGAGTCTCAATTTTAGGAGCTTTTACCGGTTCCGGTACAACATTCTGAATAATCTCAATCTGCTCTTCTTCTTTCGGAGGAGGAGGAGGTGGTGGTTCTTCAGGTTTTACTTCTTCAATGATTGGATCATCTTCTAATATCTCTACCAAATCAGCCTTTACCTCTTGCGGTGGCGGTTCATTCATTTTCTGAATGGTGATATAAATAAAAGGAGTTAAAGCAGCAACCAAGAAAACTGAAGTTCCGATGATAAAAGATTTAGTCAGCAATCTGGAATAATTGAATCTTAAATCATACGCACCGTATTCTTTATTTCTATTTTCAAATACAATCTCGTCTAAGCTAAGATTTTGATTGTAAACATTTTCATCTGCCATTTTCTGCAAATTTTATAATTAAAACTACTTTGTTGTTGGACTTATTAGTTACCAACTTTCTTGTCGTAGATTGCTTTTTCCCAAGGCTTAAGATCAGTTACCCCATATCTTTCACTTTTGGTAATAGCCATTTCGTCAAGAACATCCACAAAGTTTTTATATACCGCATCATCAGTAGGCTTAATAATTACAGTAAATAAATCCTGTTTTTTTGCTCTACTTTTTGCTTGCTTTATTACATTTCTCAACCCTTCTCTGTCAAACGTTGTTTCCTGTAGATTTTCATCATTAAGGGAAGTTTGATCCTGTTGGTGCCAAAAAATTTTATTGTCTTTTCCTAATAAAATTGTTACTGAATTTGATAAATCAATTTCTGTAGGAGGTGGTTTAGGCGCATTTGGATCCGGTTTTGCCGGAAGCCCTAAATCCATAACATTCGGTTTAGAGAATGTGGTTGTGAACATAAAGAAGGTAATCAATAGAAAACCCAAGTCCACCATCGGAGTCATATCAACTCTGGTACTCTGTTTCTTGGAGCGTACCTTGCCGCCTTTGGCGCCTTTTTCCTGTACTTGTACTTCTGCCATTTCTAAATGATATTATTCATTAGGTTTACCTTCTTGTGACGTTATCAACCAAAAGTTTAAGAATTTTATATCTCTTAAACCCTCAAATAGACTTTTAACCTTAGGGTATTCTGTAGTAACGTCTCCTTTTACAGCTAATTTGTAATCCGGATTTACGCTTAAACTTTGTTGTACCCAATCTACTAATTGTCTATTTACACTATCCATAGGAATCCCAGTAGGACTCTTAAAATCTTTCTGCTCATCTTCAGGCAATGCTAAGTAGCTTTTAAGCTGATTCATAGGAACACCTATTGCCTGAACTCTCTGAAATGCTGCCTTTTGAGTATTATCAAAAGTCATATTATATTTTTCACCCATTTTTTCCAACAGCTGTACTCTTTCAGCAGCGTTGTCTACAGGCTGAAAATAAAACTTTCCGTCTGGTGTTGCGTTGATAGTCATCAAACTGGCATCAGGAAGAATTTTCTCAGAGATTGAAGATGGCGGTTTTATCTGCTCCACATCAGGTTTTTTAAACTGAGTGGTCAATATAAAGAACGTAAGTAGAAGAAACGCAACATCGCACATCGCTGTCATGTCGGTTACTACTCCGTGTCTTTTTGGTTTGACTCTCGCCATTATTTTACTTATTTTAAATTGAACTTTATTACTATACTTTTACAATTCCTGAATCTTAGTTGAATTCAGCAAAAGACTGCTGGATGCTCATAGCGATTTCGTCAATCTTATAAGTTAATCCATCGATCTTAGAAGTAAAGAAGTTATAAAGTATAATTGCAATTGCAGAAGTACCAATACCTAAAGCAGTATTAATCAAAGCTTCAGAAATACCAATTGACAACGCTGCTGCATCCGGAGTACCTCCACCAGAACCCAAAGCGAAGAATGCCTTAATCATCCCGATTACAGTTCCCAATAACGCAACTAATGTTGCTACAGTACCTAATGTAGAAAGAATCATCATGTTTTTTTCCAACATTGGCATTTCAAGAGTTGTAGCTTCTTCAATAGCTTTGTTTAAAGCCACCATTTTCTGCTCTTTGTTAAGCGTAGTATCTGTTGATAGAGCTTTATAAGTCGTAAGACCTTCTTTCACAACATTACCTACAGAACCTTCTTGTCTGTCGCACTCTTCTAAAGCCTCGTTGATTTTGTTCTGGTTAAGAAGGCTTCTTACTTTTACAACAAAATTGTCTAAGTTACCTTTACCAGCTGCTTTACCCAGGATAAAGAATCTTTCTAAAGAGAAAACTACTACAGTAATCATAAACAAAACCAAAATGTGAACTACAGGACCTCCCATGTAAATAATTCCCATGAAAGATTCAGGATGTAATTGTTTTGATTCTACATCTGCAAATGCCACAGAAGCTCCACTGATATTAGGATCTGCTTTAAAATTACTTGGGTTACCAAATAAGAATAAGTAAATTGCTAATGCAATTACATAAAGAATTGGTAAAATAATTGCAGGGTTAAGACCTCCTGCTTTTTTAGCAACTACTTGCTCATCACTTTTTGAAACATTCATTTCCATATTTAACTAAATTATATTGTTTTAAATTTTTAAAGTTGTAAAATAAAGGCAAAATTAATTAAAATGCAATAGCATCAAATAAGATTTTACCTTTTTTTGATAAGGATAATTTAATTCGGTTTCGATATTGTAATTAAATTAAAAATAATTATTAATTATTGTCTTAATTGGAAAATACATTAAAAAATTTAAAAAAATAACTATCTAATTTTTTTAAATTATCAATGTTAATTTTTTTTTACATTACAATGTTAACAATTTTTTTTGGGACAATGATCACTTTTTTAGGTAAATTTCCTGCTAAAATATCTTTTGTTTTTTCTTCTGCCATTACAAGATCTTCTATTTCTTTAGGAGATAATGTTGCCGGAAGAGCTAATTTAAACTTCATTTTACCATTAAAACTCACCGGATATTCTATTTCGTCTTCAACTAGATACTCCTCATTCAAAACAGGGAACTTTTCAAACTCTATTGATGACTGATGTCCCAGCAAATTCCATACCTCTTCACAAATATGTGGAGCATACGGAGAGATTATAACGGCTAATGGTTCTAAAATATTGCGTTTGTTGCATTTTATTTTTTGCAATTCGTTTACAGCGATCATAAAAGAAGATACCGAAGTATTGAAAGAGAAGTTTTCAATATCGTAAACGACCTTTTTGATCAAAGTATGTAAAATTTTGTATTCTGCTTTAGTCGGTTCTTCATCAGAAACCGAGAAAGTATCTCCGTCAAAATATAAATTCCAGAATTTTTTAAGGAAACCATAAACTCCACTAAGACCTTGAGTGTTCCAAGGCTTCGATTGTTCCAGCGGTCCTAAGAACATTTCATACAATCTTAAACCGTCTGCTCCGTATTCTTCACAGATATCGTCAGGATTTACCACATTGTATGTCCTCTTAGACATTTTATCAACTTCCCTTTCTGTAATTAATCTTCCATCCTCAAGAATAAATTCTGCATTATTAAATTCAGGTCGCCAAACTTTAAGTTTTTCAACATCAATTTCGTCTGTAGCTCCAATTAGCATTGAAATATCTACAGGAATTCGTTGAGTTTGATATTCACCAGCAAGATTCTTCGACACAATTTTATTAGTTCCATCTATTCTATGAATCAACGCACTCATCCCCAAAATCATTCCCTGATTAATCAACTTTTGGAAAGGCTCATCCTGATTAATATATCCTCTGTCTTTTAAGAACATATTCCAGAAACGGGAATACAGTAAATGCCCAGTTGCGTGTTCGCTTCCTCCGATGTATAAATCCACTTGTCCCCAATAATCTGAAAGTTCTTTATTCGCAAAAACCTCATCATTATTTGGATCCATATATCTTAGGAAATACCATGAACTTCCTGCCCAACCCGGCATTGTAGATAATTCTAAAGGGAATACTGTTTTATCATCAATCAAATCTGTATCAACTACTTTCTGGTTCTTTTCGTCCCATGCAAAAGTTTTTGCATTTCCTAATGGCGGATCTCCATCCTCAGTCGGTAAGTATTTTTCAACTTCTGGAAGTTCCAGAGGCAAAGCAGAAGTCGGTAATGTGTAAGGCATTCCTTCCTTATAATATATAGGAACCGGTTCTCCCCAATATCTTTGTCTTGAGAAAATCGCATCACGTTGTCTGTAATTGGTAGTACCATGGCCGATTGCTTTTTTCTCGATAGCATCAATGATTAATGCCTTTGCTTCATTATAGCTTAATCCGTTTAAGAAATCTGAGTTTACACAGACTGAATCTTTAGAATCAAAAGATTTTTCCTGAATGTCTTCGTCAGTTTCTACAACTTTTTTTATTTCTAAATTGAATTTCTTTGCAAATCTGTGATCACGCTCATCATGCGCAGGAACCGCCATTACCGCACCCGTTCCGTAACCCATTAATACATAATCTGAAATGTAGATCGGCATTTTTTCATTACTGAACGGATTGATTGCATAACTTCCCGTGAAAGCACCTGAAACGTTTTTCACGTCTGCCATTCTATCACGCTCTGTTTTTTTAGAAGTTTCTTCAATATAATTTTCAACCTCAGCTTTTTGTTCGGCAGTCGTAATATTTTCTACTAAAGGATTTTCCGGAGCCAACACCATAAAAGTTGCACCGAAAATAGTATCTGGTCTTGTTGTGAAAACTTCTATATAGTTATTGGTTGTCGGTTGTTGGTTATCGGAATTTTCATCTGACGATTGTAAACCATCAATATTAAATTTCACTTGTGCGCCTTGAGATTTCCCTATCCAGTATTCCTGAGAATCTTTCAATGGTTGTGGCCAGTCAAGAGTTTTCAAACCCTGCAATAATCTTTCAGAGTAAGCAGAAATTCTCATGCTCCACTGCATCATTTTCTTTTGGAAAACAGGAAAACCTCCTCTTTCAGATTTTCCGTCTTTCACTTCGTCATTTGCCAGAACAGTTCCTAATGCAGGACACCAGTTCACAGTTGTTTCTGCCCGGTAAGCCAAGCGGTAATTTAAAAGAATATCTTCTTTATCAATTTCAGAAGCTGCATTCCACTCTTCAGCCGTAAAATTTAATTCATCATTCTGATTGGCATTTAACCCTTCCGTTCCTTTTTCTTCGAAATGTTTGATTAAAGATGAAATTGGTTCGGCTTTATCGGTAGCTTTATTATACCATGAATGAAACAATTCAATAAAAATCCACTGTGTCCATTTATAATAAGAAGGATCAGAAGTTCTTACTTCTCTGCTCCAGTCGAAAGAAAAACCAATTTTTCTAAGCTGCTCTTCGTATCTCGTAATGTTTTGCTCTGTTGTAATCGCAGGATGCTGCCCTGTCTGAATTGCATATTGCTCAGCAGGAAGCCCGAAGCTGTCATATCCAACCGGATGAAGCACATTGAAACCCTGATGTCTTTTGTATCGCGCATAGATATCAGAAGCAATATAACCAAGTGGATGCCCCACATGAAGTCCCGCTCCGGATGGATACGGAAACATATCAAGAACATAAAATTTAGGTTTGTCTGTGTTGTCGGAAGTTTTGTAGGTTTGATTTTTCTCCCAGTATTTCTGCCACTTTTTTTCTATCTGCTGATGATCGTAAAACACTTTTTTATAATAGATGTTAGATGTTAGACTTTAGAAATTAGATTTAATTTTTATCATTAATTCCATTCTAATTTTCACAAAAATAATGATTTTAAAAGAAATGGAAATAGAATTAAAATTAAATACTAAGATTAGCATAAAAAAATCCCGCTGGAAAAACGGGATGATATAGCTGAGTATCTTAATATATTAAGGTACAATTCTTTTAAAAGTATATGTTGTAGATTTATAAACTGTAGGATCTGTTGTATCTTCAAACTTAAGATTCATGGTTTGGGCGTCCAGTAAAATAATTTTAGCTCTTTCTACAACTACTGTTCCCTGATATTTTACTTCCAGATCTTTGGTTGATGGATTATATACGTATGAAAAATTGCGTTGGGAAATTGTGCTGCATGTAGGAGTGGAACCCGCCAAATCTTTATTGGTTCTTTGTCCCGAAGAATTTTCATTAAAAACCCATCTTGATTCTTTCTGGCAGTCTGTATATGCAATTTCATCTGAAAATCCTGCATTGTCAGCAGGAACCTGCGTTCTCACTTCCTTGGTAGGAGACCACGTTCCTACAAGGGGAAATACCTGCTCTGGAGTTTCGTCATCATTACATCCCGTAAAAGCTAATAATGATAATCCGGCAAATATTAAGGCTAATTTCTTCATAGATCTAATTTTTCAAGGCTTAAAATTATGACTTTTTTTAAAAATCACCTCATTTTTTTTACATTTTGAAAGTATAATTTGTAAATTATTGAAAATATCTACCCAACAGTGCCAATTCAAAGCCTTATATTTGCAAAAAAACACATGGCGGAAGTTTCTATCATTACACCTTGTTACAACTCTTCCCAATTTTTGGAAGAAACGATCAAATCTGTTCTGAATCAAACTTTTACCGACTGGGAATGGATCATTACCGACGATCAGTCTACCGATAATTCTGTGGAAATTATTCAAAAAATTTCTGATCCCAGAATACAGCTTATCATTGCCGAAAAAAACGGAGGTGCAGGACATGCAAGAAATATTTCGCTAAAAAAAGCAAAAGGAAGGTTTATTACTTTTCTGGATGCCGACGATTTCTGGGAAAAAAACTTTCTGGAAGAAATGGTGGCTTTTATGAAAAAGCATAATGCCGAAATTGCCTATTCCAATTATGCCAGATGTGACGAAAATCTGATTCCGAAAATTGAAGACTTTAAAGCAGATAAAGAAGTTACCTTCAATAATTTATTAAAAACGTGCAGACTTTCTTTACTTTCGTCTATGTATGATTCTCAAAGAGTGGGAAAAGAGTTTTTCCCGGAAGGCAGCAAACGCGAAGATCATGTGATGTGGCTCAACCTGCTGAAAAAAATTCCGGTCGGAAAACCTCTGCCAAAAACCATGGCAAAATACCGAATGCACCCCACAAGTATTTCAAGAAGAAAACAGAATATTGTGAAAGATCAATATCTTGTTTATAAGGATTTTATGAAGTTTTCTACATTAAAATCGCTGTACTATACTGCAAATTGGGCTCTGAACGGATTTATGAAATATTCAAAAATATTTAACTGATGGAATATTCCAAAGAATTTAAAATTGCACTGAGCCAGCTTTCCGGCGTAGAAAAAGACCGCCTGATTTTCAGATTGCTGAAAAAAGATAAAATTCTCTCAAAAAAATTATACTTTGAACTGATAGATGAGGAAACCGCTGATCAAAAGCGGGATCAAATGGAAGAAACCGTGAAAGAAAAAGTGGAATACGCTGCTAAATATCTCAGCAACCAAAAATATTTCCTTATTCTGATCAGAAAAATCAGTGCAGAAATTACAGAACACGTAAAGGTAACATCTGACAAGTTTGGTGACGTTTCTCTTAATCTTGTCTTAGTAACCGAAATCTTAAAATTTAATGATAAACTCAGCCGGTTGAGATTTAATGATGTTTACAAACTATATCTTTACCTCATTAATAAAGTGGTAAAAGCTTTACTTTTAACGAAAAAACTAGACGAAGACTACTGGATGGAAATTGACGACTATCTTTCCACAGTTTATCATAAAATTACCGGCAATATTTATCTTGAAAAACTTTTCATCAACAACGGTATAGATCTCAACTGGATGAATGTTGAAAGAATTCCGGAGCATTTTGACCTCATCATAAAAGATATTAAGAGCAAGGGATTTTTAAAGTGATAATATTTTATTAATTATCAATATTGTGGAATCAGGTTTTTCGCCAACAAATCTTTCTGCGTTTTCAGATATTTCTTTTAGCTGTTTTTCATTCTTCAGCAGATCTGATACAAATTCAGCAGCAGATTTTTCATCAACGAAAGCTCTTCCTCCAGTTGCTGAGATCAAATCATCTGCTTCAGGATTTTTTTTGTATTGATTCCCGAAAATTACCGGAACACCAAAAGTTGCCGCTTCTAAAATATTATGGAGACCTGCATTATGAAAACCGCCTCCTACAACTGCAATATCTGCATAGGAATACAGCTTTGAAAGCAGACCAATGCTGTCGATGATAAGAGTTTGAGAGTTTGAGAGTTTGAGAGTTTGAGAGTTTAGGTTACTGTAGAGAATTGCATCTGGAAAAATTTCTTTTAAGTTTTCTACTCTTTTTAAATCGTGTGGAGCAATGATGAGCTTAACATCATTGTTTTCAAGGTAAATCATTTGGGCAATTCTCTCTTCTGCCTGCCACGAACTTCCAAAGACAACTGTTTTTTTGCCTGAAATAAAGTCTTCAACAAAGTCTACATGATTATCCCTAATTTTCAATTGTTTTACTCTATCAAAACGCGTATCCCCACTCACCGAAGAATTTAGTAGACCAATACTTTTAGCCAAAACATAAGATTGCTGTGTCTGATGAAAAAACCAGGTAATATTTCTTTTGAGCTGTTGCGTAAACCATTTTCCATACGTAGCAAAAAAAGACTGATTTTCATAAAACAATGCAGAAATCACAAATGTCTTTACCTTTCTGTTTTTAAGTTCGGCTAAAAGATGATACCAGTAATCATACTTTACGGTAAAGAAGATTTCACAATCAAACTGAGATAAAAATTCACTAACCGTTTTCTTGCGGTCAAAAGGAAGATAACAGACAACATCTGCAATGTGCTTTTTTTTCACTACATTTTCATAACCTGAAGGAGAGAAAAAAGTAATCAGAATTTTATGATATGGAAAGTTTTCTTTCAATTTTTCCAAAACAGGCAATCCTTGCTCATACTCTCCTAAACTGGCAGCGTGCATCCAAATGATTTTATCTGATGATAAAATTTTTTCCTGAACTTTTTTCAAAGAATGTTTTCTACCTTCAACGCCTTTTTTAGTTTTATCATTAAACAATGACAAAAACTTCATTCCGAAAATGAGAAGATGAATAAATATGTTGTAAAGAAAACTCAATATTAGGCTTTTGATGTTTCGGATTTACTTTCTTTGATCATTTTATAAATATGGATGCTTATTACAATGAAGACAAGTGCTAATAAAATAAAAACAGCTCTGCTCATTTCCTGCAGTTTACCCTGTGCAATAAGAGTACTTTCGACAACGGTATCTGCCAACAAAAGCAAAATCGGCAGCAATGTACTGTTTGCAAAAAATTTCAGACTTTCTTTATTTCTATAGCTATTGGGAACATTGAGCATTGGGGAATCAGGATTTCTCGAAATGCCGACCAAAAGTAAAAACAAAAATGTAGTAATTACCGGCAAAATCCAGATTGCTTTTTTTTCGCTCTCACCATCTACACTACCATTTATTGCAAAATGGGAAGGAACTATTTCAGGTAAATCTGAATAATTTATTCCTACAAAAATCCAGATAAAAATAAGCAGAACAATATTAATCGTTAATAACAGAGACGAAATTTTCATTGTTTAAATGACACTTTTAATAACTCTCAGTTTATGGGTATGTTTATTAAGTTCTTTATTGAAAATTCCGCTGGAATCAAGTGTATCAATTCGCACTTTTCCTGATGCATGAATGATTTTCTGATTGTCAAGCATAATTCCTACATGAATAATTTTTCCGTCAGAATTTTCAAAAAACGCCAGATCTCCCGGCTGACTTTCTTCTACAAAACTGAGCAATTCTCCTACTTCAGCCTGTTGATAAGCATCACGTGGAAGTTTTATATTATGAATTTTGTATACCAACTGTGTAAAGCCGGAGCAGTCTACTGCAAAAAAACTTTTGCCGCCCCACAAATAAGGAATATTGAGAAACTCTTTTGCCGTTAATGCAATACTTTCTCTCACATCATGGCTTCTGCGGGAAGCTACAGCAGGATATTCAACTTCTGAACCCATGGATAAAAGTGTTTTTCCATCATTGGTCATTATTGACGCAAAATCTTCTGTAATAATGGTTGTCTTTCTATTCGCAAGATATTCATCAGAAACAGGCTTAATCTGTTTAGTATCCATCCAGCCTTCGTAGCCGTCATAGTGCATTTTTATTTTGGTCCAGTTTTTATTGACCTCCAAAATATCAGCACTTTCACCGAACAAAATTTCTGTAACAATTTCAGATTTATCCGAATTTTCCGCCCGTACGGGTGCTACTGTTACAATACAAATTCCTTTATTCATTTATATTTTAATTAAAAGATTAAGGCTCAGGTAAAAAAACTCAATTTCAGCCTCAAATTATTTTCTTCTAAGAAAGTTTACTCCGTCTCGCAAAGGTAGAATAAGATTTTCAAAATCTTCATCTTTTGCAATCAAATCATTGAGCTCTTTTATCGCCTGTGTAGATTTTTGTTTAGGATTTTCTTCTAAAACCTTCCCGTACCATAATACATTATCAAACATAACTACAGAACCTGATTTTGTTCTTGGCTTGATTAATCTGAAATATTCTGCATAATTCTCTTTATCAGCATCTACAAAAATAAGATCAAAAAAATCCTCGGAGTTTTTTAAAAACTCTTTAGCATCATTAATTTTAAAATCAATCTGCTGAGAAAATTTACTTTCGGCAAAATATTTTTTGGGAAGATAAGCCAAATCCTCATTTACATCCAGTGTAGTAATTTTTCCATGATCTGGCAAACCTTCCGCCAGACAAAGAGTAGCATATCCTGTAAAAGTTCCTATTTCCAAAATCTTTTCAGGATTCAGCATTTTGGAAATCATGGTAAGAAGTCGTCCCTGCTGGTAACCTGAAATCATGTGTGGCTGTGTCGTTTTCTGAAAAGTTTCTCTCCTCAGTTTTTTCAGAATATCAGGTTCCGAAGAAGCATGATTTTCCAGATACCGATCCATTTCAGGATTTTTTTCTTCAAAAAAGCTCATGATAGTATTTATTTTTCAAATTTACATTAATTAAAAATATTCTGTTCGTTTAAAAAACAAATAATATCCGTAAAAAAACGGATTGTCCTGCTAAAAAAAACGTTCTACATTTGCCATATTGCAACGTCAAAATGAGGTGAAAATGCTATAAAGATGATGAGAAAAAATTTATTGCAAAGATTCTTACTTGCATTACCTTTCTGACGGATTAATTTTTAAAAAGAAACAAGCAGGATTTCTTTTAACTTATTTTTAATTTTAGAAAAGAGAAAATCCCGGAAGCTTCCGGGATTTTTTTATGACTATTTGAAAAATAATTTATTTCTTAGGAGCAATATCCATCAATTTCATAAACTCATCAAGTTTAGGCATAATGATAATTTCCGTTCTTCTGTTTTCAGCTCTTCCGGAAACACTCATGTTGGTTGCTTTAGGATTGTATTCTGAACGTCCACCAGCTGTAATTCTTGCAGGATCTACTCCAAACTGAGTCTGAAGAACTTTAGCCACTGCTGTACCTCTTAATGCAGAAAGGTCCCAGTTGTCTCTCGGTACATTTGAAGAATTTAAAGGAGAGTTGTCTGTGTTACCCTCAATTAAAACAGAATACTTATCATAATCATTGATAACTTTTGCCACTTTACCTAAAACTTCCTGAGCTGCAGGCAATACATTGTAATCTCCTACTTTGTACAACATTTTATCTGAAAGCGAAATCATTACCACACCTTTAAGAACTTTTACCTGAACATCCTGATCAGCTACATTATCCAAAGATCTCTTCAGCTTGTTTGACAACGCCAGATTAAGACTGTCATTTTTTGCATTAGCAGAAATAAGCTGCTTGATATAAGAATTGGAAGCATTAATCTCACCCACTAACTTATCAATATTTGCAGAACTTTTCCCTGTGTTTGAAAGACAAGCATCCAATGATGATTTTAGAGCATCATGCTGACTTTTTAATAAGTTATTTTCTGCCATCAAACTAGAATTCTGACCTTTCAGATCCTGAATTTCTCTTTGTCTTTCACCGATATTTTCAATACACTGTTTGTAATTTCCGCTTAAAGCGTCATACTGCTTTTTACTTACACAAGATGTCATTCCCAACACCACTGCCGAAGCCGCTAAAATTTTAAAAATCTTCATAAATAAACTTTTTTAAACGTTTCAAAGGTAACAAAATTCAATTTAATAATAAGGATTATCTTTGCTTAAAGAAAATCCTAAGCTCTATGCTTACACAATTATCGTTCCAAAATCAGCTTCAGAAGCTCATAAAAAATCCAGAGAAAAAAACCTATCTTTTAGCTGTGAGCGGAGGAGCAGATTCTATGGTTTTGGTATACCTGTTTAATGCGTTACGAATTTCAGGCAGCTCATTTCAGGTGGCTCATGTCAATTATAAACTGCGCGGAGAAGATTCTGATCTTGACCAAAAAACGATAGAAGATTTCTGCAGGCAAAATAATATTAAATTTCATTTATATGAGGTTTCAGAGAAAGATCAAAAACCTGAAAATTCTATTCAGCTTTGGGCGAGAGAATTGAGATATAATTTTTTCAAACACATTCAGGAACAGGAAAATCTTGATTTTCTGGTAACTGCACATCATCTGAATGATCAGCTGGAAACATTTATTATTAATTTATCCAAAGCTTCAGGAATAAGTGGTCTGAGCGGAATTCCGGCAAGTAACAATCATATTATCAGACCACTTTTAAATTTTACAAAAGAAGAAATTTATGATTTTGCCGAAGAACATACAATCGAATTCCGTGAAGATCTTTCCAACAAAAAAAGTGATTATTTAAGGAATAAAATCAGAAATGAAATTGTGCCGAAACTTTTGGAAACAAACGATCATTTTCTGGAAAACTTCCAAAAATCATTGTTGTATCTTAATCAAACTAAAGATTTTGTTCAGCAGCAGATTGAAAAAATTGAAGATGAAATATGGATTTCAAAAAACGAAAATATAATTTTAGATAAAGAAAAACTTCGTCAGGAGGGTGATTTGGTGAAATTTGAAATCCTGAAAAAATATGGTTTTAACAAGAGTGAAGAAATTCAGAAAATTTTCACCGCAGAAACCGGAAGCTCTTTTTATTCTTCAGATTATCAATTAATCATTAATAGAAACGAATTAATCTTTAAAGAATTAAACAAGAAAACAGAAATCATAGAAGAAGAATTAATTATAATTCAATCATTTGATTTTAACGAAAACACAACTGAAATTAATATTTCGGAAAGGACAGGTTCAGCTCAGGAAATGAAAAAAACATTTCAATGGGAATTTGATGCAGAAAAACTTACTTTTCCATTAAAACTACGCAGAAAAAAAGAAGGTGATTGTTTTTATCCTATCGGAATGATAGGTAAAAAGAAAGTTTCTAAATTTTTTAGAGATGAAAAATTATCTATTTTAGCTAAAGAAAAAGTCTGGCTTTTAACGGATGGAAATGATGCTGTTTTAGGTGTAATTCCATTGCGACAGGATAAAAGATATATTCTGACAGAAAAAACACAAAAAGTTCTTAGAATTGTATGAATAAAAGAGCAACCAATTCCTTAGCGATAGAAGATTTCCAAAAAGATAACAATGTTGCTTTTGGTGTTCTCTATCAAAAATATTTCGGCTACACGCGTAAGTTTGTTCTTGGAAACAAAGGAAATCTGGAAGATGCGGAAGATGTTTTTCAGGATGCTTTGATTATTCTTTACGAAAAACTGTATGATGACGATTTCAAAGCCTACACCTGTCTCGCTAATTACGTCACAGGAATTTCTAAAAACCTGTGGCTGAAAAAACTCCGCAACCGAAACTTTTTTGTGGAAATGCACGAAAGCTATTATTTTGAAAACAAAGAAGAAATCAACCAGGCGATAGAAAACGAAAGAGATTATTATGATAAACTTAATGACTACATCAACAAAATTTCTTCCCATTGCCAAACGCTCATCCACGATATTTTTATGAAGAATAAAAATATGGATGAAATTCAGAAAAAATATAAATATTCCAGCAAGCATAATGCGCAGAATCAGAAGCATAAATGTGTAGAACAGATTAGAAAAATTAAAAAAGAGGATAATTTTTAAGCTGATTATCAATATTTTAAATAAAATTTTCAAAAAATCACCTTTTCATTGGGTGATTTTTTTTGTTTTTGGGAACTTCTATATAAATACTTTATCTTATGTTAACAAAAGCAATTTATACGTTCCTTTTTCTAATTGCCATTTCCTTCAATGCGCAAAGCAAAACCGGAATCAATTTTCAGACTAAAAATTTAGACGAAGCCAAAAAACTGGCAAAACAGGAAAACAAACTCATCTTCATCGACCTTTACACCACTTGGTGCGGTCCGTGCAAACTGATGAAAAAAAACACATTTCCTGATGCTGATTTGGGAGAATTTTTCAATAAAAATTTCATCAGTCTTTATATTGATGCCGAAAAAGAAGGAACAGAACTCGCCAAAAAGTTCAAAATCGTCAATTATCCGTCTTTCTTATTTTTGGATGAAAACGGCGAACTGGTGCAATACGATTACGGATATTACAACGCCAAACAATTTCTTACGGTCGGACAATCGGTTTTGGAAAAGAGAAATCCCGACAAAAAAACGCCAACATTAGACGAAGTGAAGGGCAAAATAGTGGGCGAAACCATTCCTAATTTTACAGCGAAAGACCAGTTTGATAAAACATTTTCTCTGTCTCAGGAAAAAAAGAAAACGGTGTTGGTTTTCATTCGTGGACAATGGTGTCCGTATTGTAACAAATACATCGAAAGCCTCCAGAATCTTGCTCCCGAATTACAATCCAAAAACACAAAACTGGTCATCATTTCTCCCGAAAAACCAGAATTTATCGCAAAAACGGTCGATAAAACCAAAACCTCTTATTCTGTTTTGTTTGATGAAAATTACACAATCGCCGAACTTTTTGATGTGCTTTACACACCAGAAAAGAAAACAACCGATTTCTACGAAAAACATTTGGGAGACGATTTCAAGAAAAGCCGTTCCGATGAGTCTGGAAGATTGCCCGTTTCTGCGACCTATATTTTAGACGAAAATCAAAAAATTATCTGGCGACATTTCAGTCCCGATTACAAAGAAAGAGCTTCTTTGGAAGATATTCTAAAACAACTTTAAATTTTTTATGGCAGCTTTTCCGCCCTCCACTCCCGCTTTTTTGCAAATTTTCCACCGCTTTTCCTTCTCAAAAATTTGCAAAAAGAGCTCCGTTCAGGTCAGGCTGCAACATCCGCATAACAACACATTAATCGTTAAAATTATGAAAAATCACATCACACTCATTGTTCTCTTTCTGTTTCCTTTTTTTGCATTCTCACAAAAAAACGAACACCGAAATTTAGACAACAAACTCGCCATTCAGGGGTACGATCCTGTTGCATACATCGAACAGAAAAAAGCCGTAAAAGGCAAAAAAGAATTTGCGGTAAACGTAAACGGAGCCATTTATTACACTTCTTCTGCAAAAAACAAAGAACTTCTTGCAAAAAATCCTTCCAAATACGAACCGGTTTACGGTGGTTGGTGCGCTTTTGCATTGGGAGATTATGGCGAAAAAGTGGAAATCAACCCGACCACTTTTAAAATCATTGACGGAAAAACACACCTGTTCTACAATAAATTTTTCAACAATACGCTGACTTCTTGGAATAAAAACGAAGCCAAACTGAAAAAACAAGCCGATGTGAATTGGAAAAAATTAACTTCAAAATAAAAGCAATGAAAACATTTATTACATTACTATTATCATCCCTGTTTTTAGTTTCCTGCATCAGAGAAAATACTTCTACGGAAGACTTGATGGAAATGGCTCCCGAAAATTCGGTCTTAAAATATTCCGGAAATTTTATGCAGGGTCCTTATGGAAATAATGTGAACGGAAAAGCAGAAATCTGCGAGAAAAACGGAACATACACTTTAGTTTTCGACGATAAGTTTACAGTAAGCAATGGTCCGGATTTATACGTTTATGTAAGCAAAGAGCAGCAACCTTCGCAATTTATTTCTTTTGGAAAACTGAAAACGGTAAATGGCGGACAAACTTACACATTCACGAGTACAGTCAATTTTGAGGAATACAAATACGCCGTTGTTCATTGCCGACAATACAACCATTTGTTTTCTTACCCATTGCTTCAAAAACAATAATTTATCACGATGAAAAACTACATCAATTGGGTACTGCGATTAATTCCTGCCATTATTTTATTACAAACTCTATTTTTCAAATTCACAGCACACCCGGATTCGGTTGCCATTTTTTCAAAACTTCACGCAGAACCTTACGGAAGGATTTTTTCCGGAGTTTTAGAACTGATTACTGCCATTTTAATACTGAATCCCAAAACCACTTTTTGGGGCGCCATTTTAGGTTTTTTTACAATGATAGGAGCTATGGTTTCACATTTGCTTATCTTAGGAATTGAGACGAATGATGATGACGGAAAGCTGTTTTATCTTGCAGTGACCGTTATTATTTTCTGTGGAATTCTTGCCATTAAATTCAAAAAAGTAAAGTATGAAAAATGATTCTGTATTTTTAGTTCTGAATACTATTCTGGAAGAGCAGCAACATTTACTGCGAAAAATAACTCCCGAAAATTACACATTTCCTATCGCTTCTCTAGACGGATCTACAGTTGGCGGACATACAAGACACATCATAGAATTTCTGGAAATTTTATTGAATTCCTATTTTACAGATTGTATTAACTATGATGAAAGAAAAAGAAATCTGGAGCTGGAAAGAAATCCTGAAAAAGCCATCGAAGCCATTTCCGGAATTATTTCAGCCATCAATCTGCCCAACAGAAATCTCATTCTGCAACAGAAAATAGGCGAAATTGAGTTGGAGATTCCGACTAACTTTTACCGTGAACTTTTGTATAATATAGAGCATTGTATCCATCATCAGGCGCTGATAAAAGTAGCATGCAACGAAATGAAAATGAGCCAGCTGGTTCATAAAAATTTCGGAGTCGCCCCTTCAACAATTCAATACAGAGAAACTCAAAATTCCAACTAGATGTGTACGGTAACTTATTTTCCGCTGAAAAACAAAATGGTTGTCACTTCTAACCGTGATGAAAAACCCTATCGTTCCGCACAGGAAATCCAATGTGACAAAGGTATTTTCTACCCGAAAGATGCTGCAAAAAACGGAACCTGGTTTGCGGTTACCGAAAATGGAAATGCTATTGTTTTATTGAATGGTGCATTTAAAAATCATCAAAGAGAAACAGAATACCGAAAAAGCAGAGGAATGATTGTTTTGGATTTGATATCAACAAAAAATGTTTTTAAATCTTTAGAATTAATTGATTTACAAAATATTGAACCTTTTACATTGGTGATTTTTCAGAAAAATGAACTGGCAGAATTTCGTTGGGACGGAACTCAAAAACATTTTAAAATATTAGATTCTAATCTTCCATACATCTGGTCATCAGCAACTTTATATGATGATGAAGCTCAGGAAAAAAGAAACGCTATTTTTAAGGAATTTCTGGAAAACGAAACCATCAACGAAGAAAAGATCTGGGATTTTCATCAGCAAAAAACCGATGACTTAGAAAACGGAATTACCATCAAAAGACAAAATACGATACAAACCATCAGTACAACGCAGGTTATCATTGCTGATGAAATTACCCTGAAACATTACGACCGACTGAATTTATCTTCAAAAACTGAAAAAATTTTCCTGAAAAATGAAACTCAAACATCGGCTTCATAAAATTGCACATTGGGAATATTGGTCCACTCCTACCATTTATTTGCCGCTTTTTCCGGTTTGGCTGTATTGCGCTTGGAAAGCAAGAACGCTTTTGTTTTTCCACGGTGCAAATCCTTCGATAAAATACGGAGGAATGGCGATGGAAAGTAAAAAAGAAATCTACGATCTGATTCCCGAAAACTGGATTCCAAAAACCATTTTTGCGTCTTCAGAAATTTCATTTCAGGAAATTTTATCTGAATTAAAATCACAAACCATCAACTTTCCCATTATTGCAAAACCCAATATCGGATTAAAAGGATTAGGCGTTGTTGAAATAAAAAATATTGCAGAATTAGAAAGTTATCATCGAAACAATCGCTATGATTTTTTAATTCAGGAAAAAATTAATTTCCAAAATGAAGTCGGAATTTTTTACCACCGATTTCCAGACCAAAAATCGGGAAAAATCACAGGAATGGTGAAAAAAGAATTTCTCTCGGTAAAAGGAAATGGTAAAAAAACGTTGAGAGAATTGGTAATGGAAAATCCGAGAAGTGCCTTCCAAATCAAAGCCATAGAACAGAAAATGGGAAACGAAATGAAGAAAATAGTTCCTGAAAACGAGGAAATTATTTTGATTCCGTTCGGAAGTCATACAAGAGGAGCAAAATTCTTAGACATTTCAAACGAAATTACAGAAAAATTAGCACAAAAAATAGATGAAATCTGCACCAAAGTAAATGGTTTTTATTTCGGAAGATTAGATGTAATGTTTGAAAATTTGGAACTTCTAAAAGAGGGAAAGAATTTAAAAATCATTGAAATCAACGGCGCTAAAAGCGAACCAACGCATATGTACGACCCAAAACATTCCTTGTTTTTTGCGTGGAAAGAAATTACCAAACACTGGAGAATAATGGCAGAAATTAGCCGCAGAAATCATGAAAAAGGGTTGCCTTACCTGAATCTTAAAGAAGGCTTTTTAGCGCTGAAAAATAATTTAGCAATAGAAAAAAAGCTGAGGGAGATTTCTTCGGTTGATTAATCTGCAAAAAACAATTACTTTTGTATCATAGTATTTACATAAAATAAAAATATGAGATTCTCTTCTATTCATAAAATTTCGTTTCTCCTTTTCCTTTTTATTAGTTTTAGTCTTTCTGCACAGATCAAAAACCCCGTAAAATTCAAATTTACAATCAACGAGCTTGGCAATAATCAATACGAAGCTGTTCTGGACGCCACACTTGAAAGCGGATGGCACATCAATTCAAAAGATATTCCCGATGATACGGCAATTCCTACCGAAGTAAAACTTTCGGGGCAGAACATAGTTCCTGTAGGAAAAGTAATAGAAGTAGGGAAGAAAATTCAGGAATTTTCCGAAGCATTTGGAGGGGAAATTGCGTATTATTCTAAGAATGTTGCTTTTAAGCAAAAATTCAAGCTTAAAGATCCTGCAATAGCAGGTGATGCTGTGGCAGAAATTACATATCAAACTTGTGACGACAGGGTTTGTCTCGCGCCGAACACGTTAGAATTTAATCAAAAAATCACTCCGAAAGGCGCCACTGATGAAGCGGTCACCGAAGAAGAAACAAAGCCTTTAGAAGATTCTGCAGCTGCACAGCTTTTACCAGAAAATCCTACAACTACAGAAATCACATCTACAGAAACACCTAAACTTGATCCGAAACAATTGAAAATTTCTTCAATTGACATTGCCAATCCTTTAACCGACTGCGGAACGGGTTCGTCAAAAATCAGTGAAAATTATTGGACATATCTGTTTTTAGGATTCATCGGAGGTTTAATCGCCTTACTTACACCATGCGTTTTCCCAATGATTCCGCTTACGGTATCTTTCTTTACCAAAGGAAACAAAAATCCGGCAAAAGGAAAAAGAGACGCAATCATTTACGGATTTTTCATTTTACTGATTTTTGTTTTATTAAGTGTTCCTTTTCATTTAATCGACGGAATTGCAGGGAATATTTTCAATGAAATTTCCACCAATGTATGGCTGAATATCGTATTCTTCCTGATCTTCATATTTTTTGCCGGAAGTTTTTTCGGATACTATGACATTACACTGCCAAGTTCTATTGCCAACAAATCTTCAAAAGCTGAAGAAGCAGGCGGAATGATTGGTATTTTCTTCATGGCTTTGACCCTCGTTATCGTTTCATTTTCATGTACAGGTCCTATTTTAGGGAGTTTATTGGGAAGTGCAATTACGGGTTCGGCAAATGTTCCGATGCTGCTGACTTTTGCTTTGGCAGGTTTTGGATTGGCTTGGGCAATTGTTTTCGGATTATTGGCATTATTTCCACAGGCTTTACAGAGTTTACCAAAATCCGGCGGCTGGATGAATACCGTGAAAGTAGTTTTAGGATTCGTAGAATTGGCTTTAGCTTTAAAATTCTTATCAAAAGCTGATTTGGTTTCTAAAACCTTCATGATCAAAAGAGAACTTTTTATTGCGATCTGGATTATCATTGCGATAGGATTGGTTATTTATTTATTCGGATTGATACGATTTCCGCATGATGATAAAAAACCTAAAATTTCTACGACACGAAAGTTTATCGGGGTTTTAGGAATTGGTTTTGTAATTTATCTGATTCAGGGGTTAATTCCTGCAGAAAGACCAAAACTGCAATTACTGAGCGGAATTTTACCTCCGTTAAATGTCAGCTATTTCCACAATGAAAATGACGGAATTTTGGGAATGAAGCCTGAACATGATTTTTTTAATGCCATAGAATTAGCCAAGAAAGAAAATAAGCCAATTTTAATAGACTTTACGGGTTACGGTTGTGAAAACTGCCGGAAAATGGAAGAGTTCGTATGGAGCGAGCCGGATATCTTACCTATTCTTCAAAATGATGTTGTGCTGGCTTCTCTTTATGTCGACGACAAAGAAGAGCTTCCTGAAAATCAGAAAACCAAAATTGATTTGGGAGACGGACAGGTAAAAAAAGTAAAAACCATTGGTGACCGATGGAGCCTGTTTCAGACGGCTAATTTCAACAACAATTCCCAGCCGCATTACGTGCTTTTGACTCCTGATGGAAAAGTGATCAATAATCCTGTATCCGGATATATGGAAAAAGAAAAATTTAAAAAATTCCTTGAATGCGGAGTTAATTATTACAAGAACAAAAAATAAAATTTCTTTATTTACAAAAATCACAGCCTTATCAGACAATTGATAAGGCTTTTTCAATTTTATGCCGAATTTATTTTATAAAATTCAATAAAATCATTTATTTAACATTTAAAATAAAATTTAGGTATAAACTTTGCTCCCAATTCAGATGAAACTGAGTTTTATCAAAAATTTATTAACATTAAAAAAACTGAATTATGGCTGAAATTATTGCCCAAGAAAAGCAAGGCGGAAAATCCCGCCAAAGAAAGAAAAGAATCGGTATAGACATGACTCCGATGGTAGATTTAGGTTTTCTCCTGATTACTTTTTTCATGTTTACTACCAATTTTACAAAGCCCAATGTGATGGATCTTGGCTTGCCCGCAAAAGGTCCTGTTGAATCGACCAATGTAATTGGTGATAAAAATCAAATCACTTTTATTATCGGTAAAAACAACCGTATTTTTTATCATCAAAGCAATGAAAAGGACATTGAAAAATCAGGTTTAACAGAAACCGATTATAATGGCATCAAGGTTGCCAAAATCATTTCTCAGGCGTATGAAAATGCTCCGAAAAAAGAAATTTTCACCATTATTGTTAAACCCACCGATGAAGCTAATTACAAAAATTTTGTGGATATGATGGATAATATTTCGCTCGCAAAAAAAGACCGCTACGGAATTGCCGACATCAAACACTGGGAAAAGAAAGTGTATGAAGACATGATAAAATAAAATTAACCGGAGCATTTTTCAGAATGCTCTTTTTTTATTTAAATTTGAGAATAAAATTTTTAATCCTGAATGAAAAAAATAATATTTCCTCTATTTGTTCTAACCATTGGTTTTTCATGTTCAAAAAAAAGTCCGGACGAAAATACACATCAACAAAAAGACAGCCTTAAAATTGCTGATTCAGTGAATCTGGCAAAGCGTAACGACAGCATAAAAACTCTCAACAGCAAAAACCGCTTCAAAGACTTTAGCGGAAATCACCGTTTCACCTACGAAACTCAGGCATTCAACACCATTTCGGGTACCGTAACTTTTGATAAAATTGAAGGAGAAAGAGATAATTATAATCTGTCAGGAAGTATAAAATCGGGAGAAAACTCGGTTAATATCAAAGGTTTTGTTCAGGTTGTTTCGCCAAAACACATGAATTTCACAGGAGAAATTACACAAAAGATTTCGGTGAATGACAATGGCAAACCTTACACCCGAAAAGGTACTAAAACATTCATGTCTAAAAACGGAGGCAAAACTTATCGTCTACAGGATATGGTAAACGGTTCGGGATTTGTAGACTACATTGACATTCACTTTTAAATTGTAACTCATGCTCAATTCTGAAAAAAAAGGAGAAGGAAAAGAAACCCTCGTTTTACTTCATGGTTTTATGGAAAATATTTCTATCTGGAATGATCTGGAAAAAAAGCTTTCCAAAGATTTTACTTTGGTTAAAATAGACCTTCCTGGACACGGAAAGTCTGAAACCATCTCAGAAGTCCACACTATGGAGCTAATGGCAGATGAGGTAAAAAAAGTTCTGGATCAGGAAAAAATAAAAAATTTTCATCTTCTGGGACACTCAATGGGAGGATATGTTTCCCTTGCATTTGCTGAAAAGTTTCCTCAAGACCTGAAAACTTTAACTTTGTTTTTCTCAACTTTTTTAGCAGATGATGAAGAAAAAAAAGAGCAGCGCAGAAAAAGCTACCGCATTATAAAAGATGCTTTCACACATTATGCAAAAGCGGGAATTCCTAATTTATTTAATCCCAATGAAAGAGATGTTCTTGAAGGCAAAATAGAAACCGCTCTTGAAGTCGCCCTTTCTACGAATAATCTCGGAGCTTTAGCCTGTGTAAAAGGAATGGTAGAAAGACCTGAAAGAAAACATATTCTGGAAAAGCTTGATTCTAAAATTCTGGTTATTGCCGGCAAGCATGACAATGCAGTAAAAACCGAAACCATGATTAAAAATCTTCCGGACAGAACCAATATCAAATCCTATATTCTGGATTGCGGACATAATGGTCATTGGGAAAAGCCATCAATCTGTGCCGAAATCATCAATACAGAGCTTCTTCATCATCTACCGAAAAAATTTGTTCTGTAAATGGGAATATTCTCTTTCAAAAAAAAGAAACCGGTTATCGGTCTTACTTTATCAGGTGGCGGAATGCGCGGAATTGCCCATATCGCTGTTCTCAAAGCTCTGGAAGAATATAACCTGAAGCCTCATATTATTTCAGGAACAAGTGCTGGTTCTATTGTTGCCGCATTTTATTCGTTGGGTAAAACACCTGACGAAATGTTTGAAATCGTAAAACAGACTACTTTTTTTTCCCGATCTTATCTGAAGCTTTCAAAAAACGGAATTTTCAGTTCAAAATTTATCCTGAAACTTTTTACAGATCATTTTCCCGAAGACGATTTCAAAGTATTGAAAATACCCGTCTATATTGCTGCTACGGAAATGACGCATGGGATTGTAGATTTTTTCTCGAAAGGAGAACTGTTTGCTCCGCTTCTGGCTTCATCCAGTGTTCCTTTTGTATTGCCGCCTGTAAAAATCGGACAAAAAATCTATGTTGACGGTGGTGTTTTAGACAATCTTCCTATAGAACCCATTATTGATAAATGCGATTTTCTGATTGGCTCACATGTAAATTCAATCAGCTATGACAAACTTGAAAACATGAGCCTGATGAAAGAATTTGACCGGATTCTGCATCTTGCCATCGCGAAATCTGTTTACTCTAAAGCTAAATCCTGCGATATATTTCTGGATCCTCCAAAAATGACCAAATTCAGTCTTTTTAATAAAAAATTTCTGGATGTAATGTTTCAGGAAGTTTTTGAATATACATGTAAGGAACTCGAAGAAAAAGGCTATAAACATGTTTCCTAAATCAACTATAAACTTTCTTCGGCTTCTATTTTCTCTTTAAAGGTTTCAATAGTATCCATTAAATTTTCGTGAGATTTACCTCCTGCTGCATTGATGTGACCGCCGCCGTTAAAATACTTTCTCGAAAACTGATTAACATCCATATCATCTTTGCTTCTGAAAGATATTTTTATAAAGTCTTCATATAGGTCTTCCATGAAAAAGGCTGCCATTTTCACTCCTAAAATGCTCAAACCGTAATTAACAAAACCTTCTGTATCCCCTTTTTGAAAACCGTACTCCTGTAATTCTTTTCTGGTAAGATATAAAACGGCAACTGTTCCGTTGTTTACCACTTCTATCCTACCCAAAATCAAAGCCAGTAAATGCAGTCGGGAAACCGTATTGGTATCCCATGTGTTTGAAGTAATAACAGAAGGATCAGCTCCTTTCTCAATCAAATTTGCAACAATTCTGTGTGTATCTGCACTTGTTGACCGGAAACGAAATCCACCCGTATCTGTCATTATTCCGGTATACAAGCAGTCTGCAATATCTTTATTGACAAGCTTTTCGTCATCCATGGCTTCAATAAAATGATAAATCATCTGACAGGTTGCCGGAATCACAGTATCAGAATAAACAAAATCAAAATCTTCAGGCTGCTGATGATGATCAATAAGAATTTTTTTTGCTTTTGCTTTCATCAGCCAGTCTCCTAAAAGTCCGATTCTGGAAGGAGAATTAAAATCCAGACAAAAAATAACATCTGCCTCATTAATCAGATCAAAAGCAAATTTCCTTTTATATTCTCCGATCACACTCTTCTTCGCTTCAGGCATCCATTTAAGAAATTTCGGAAAGTCGTTGGGAACGACAACATCTGCCTCAATGCCTTTTGCCTTTAGATAATGTTTCAATCCTAAGCTTGAGCCAATAGCATCACCATCCGGATTATAGTGGGTGAGAATCACAATTTTATTTTCCGGGATAAGAAGTGTGTTGATTTCTAAAAGCTCTGCAGGTGTAAACATTTTCTTTAAATTTGAGTTTCCAAAGATAAAGTTTTTAAAAACAAGAGATGCTGTAACTTAGTAACTTTTACAAATTGATTCTTAGAGCCTGTTTAAAATTAAA
>NZ_JBVYOF010000034.1:0-70003 GCF_056133985.1 Chryseobacterium sp. L12
ACTGCGTGATTTGGGTTTAAAGTAAATATCAAAAAAACCGGCAATTTTGCAGGTCTTATACTATTTCGCTTGTTAAACTTCGGGAAATGAGTTTATCATGCATTGGCTTTAATAAATCTATAGAGCCGGTTTTTACTGTACATTTGCCTTTGTAATGAACCAGCATTGTACATTGCTCAGCCTGCATCGGCTCATGTTTGCAAATCTGAATAAGAGCCTCAATAACTTCGTCAAACGTATGAATATCATCATTATGAAGCACTAATTTGTATACTTCATCTGTCTCATCCAAAACCAACACTTCTTCTTCATACTGCCGTTTTGGACTTTCATAATTTTTTACTGAATTATTAAAAAACATTTTAAATTTTTATTAAACTTCTATTTTGTCAATTAATTCATCTAAAACACTCGGCTCAATATATTCAAGCTCAACCATTTCAACACTTTTATTATTCATCTTAAGTATTTTAAAATGGTAACCTTCCAGATCAAACTCCTGGTTTTCTTCAGGAATTTCTTCCAGTTTATGTAAAATAAATCCTGCCAAAGTATTATACTCTTCCGCAATCGGAAGTTTTTTAGGTAAAGACTCGTTGATCTCATCTAAAGGCTGTGTAGCTTTTACCCAATAAAGATTTTCACCAATTTTATCTACCAGTTTTTCTTCATCATCTTCTTCGTCCTGAATTTCACCCACCAGTTCTTCTAAAATATCTTCCAGTGTGATAATTCCTTCAGTTCCTCCAAACTCATCAATTACGATTGCTAAATGCTGTTTTTTTTGCTGGAAAATTTTGAGCAAGTCTGAAATTTTCTTGCTTCCTACCACAAAGAAAGATTCACGCATTAATTCTCTTAAATCATCATGGCTAAGATTCCCTTTTCTTTTAACGAATTCTCTGATAATTTCTTTGGTATAAAAAACTCCAATTACATTATCAATTGAATTTTCGTATACCGGAATTCGGGAGTAACCGCTCTCCATGATTTTATTAATGATATCATTAAGATCATCTGAGAAGTTGATTGAAGTAATATTCTGCCGTGGAACCATGATTTGTTTAGCTGAATGATCTGTAAAATCAAAAGCATTTTTGATAATTTCATAGTTTTCCTCTTCTATTTCACCGGAATCGGCACTTTGTTTTACCAAAAGCTGCAATTCTTCTGTAGAGTGAATTTCCTGTTCTGAAGCCGGGTGAATTTTCATCAGCCTTAAAACTCCGTTTGACATGAGATTCATCAACCATATAAATGGTTTAAAAATCGTATAAAAAACTCTTAGAGGAACAGCTGTTGCCATAGTTGTAGCTTCTGCCTTTCTGATTGCAATGGATTTGGGAATCAATTCACCAAAAACAATATGCATAACCGTAATAATCAAGAAGCTGATAACCAACGATATTGTCGTAACAGTAGATTCGGAAAAACTGACATCCATTGAATGGAGCAAATTATCAATCATATGGTGCATTGCACTTTCACCTACCCAACCCAATGCAAGAGAAGCTAACGTAATTCCGAGCTGGGTTGCAGACAGATATTCGTCAAGACGTTTGATGATAAATTCGGCCTGCTTAGCCATAGAATTACCTTCTGCTGCTTTCAGCTGAATCTGTGAGTAACGAACTTTAACAATTGAGAATTCTGCGGCCACAAAAAAGCCATTAAGTAATACAAGAAACAAGGCTAGCAAAAGCCTGACTATGTCCGAATCCATTTAGAAAATTATAATTTATTTACAAAGATATACAAAATAATAATAGCAAAAAAAGCACCGAAAACATCGGTGCTTTTTATTTTGTGAAAATTTTATTAAGAATTTTTCAGTGCTTCTGCCCCTGAAACGATTTCTAAAATTTCGTTAGTAATTGCTGCCTGTCTTGCTTTATTATAGAAAATTACCAGGTCATTTTTCAGAGCCTGTGCATTATCTGTTGCTTTATGCATTGCTGTCATTCTCGCCCCATGCTCAGATGCTACTGAATCAAGTACTGCCTTGAAAACCTGAGTTTTAATAGATTTCGGAATGAGGTTATCAAGAATTTCATTTCTGTTTGGTTCAAAGATATAATCTGTTTCAACATGATTTTCTTCTGTTTCAGCCATAGAAATTGGAAGAAGCTGTTCTGTAATTACTTCCTGAGTAGCAGCATTGATGAATTTATTATAAATTAAATAAACTTCATCAAACTTTCCTTCTCTAAAGCTAGACATTACCCCTTCTGTAATGTTAGAAACTCTATCAAAACTTAAATTATCAAAAACAGAACTTTCATTGGAAAAAACAGAACGGCTCTTTCTTACCGCATCGTAAACTTTTTTACCAATTGTAAGAATTTCAACATCATACTGAGAATTATTCTGAAACTGATTATTTAGCTCTTTTACAACAGATGAGTTGAAAGCACCTGCCAAACCTCTGTTTGAAGTTACAGCAATAAAAAGCACCCTTTTTACTTCTCTTTTCTGAGCATAAACAGAAACCTGATCCGGATCTGAACTAGAATTTACATTCTGGATAATCTCCTGAAGTTTTTCAGAATAAGGTCTCAACATTACGATAGCATCCTGAGCTTTTTTAAGTTTCGCAGCAGAAACCATTTTCATAGCACGGGTAATTTGCATCGTAGATGAAATTGAGCTGATTCTTCCTCGTATTTCTTTTAAGTTTGCCATATTTGGGTAGCTGTTGGTTGTTGGTTGTTGGTTGCTAGTTTTAGAAAATCCTGTCAACTACCAACCAAAAACCATCAACTAATTTTTAGTTATATTTAGATGCTATATCCTGAGCAGCCTGTTTAAGGACACCAGTAATATCGTTGTCTATTTTACCTGCTTTGATAGCAGCCATAGTGTCCGGATGCTTAGATCTTAAGAATTCAATGTATTCGTGTTGGAATTCTTTTACTTTTCTGATAGGAACATTTCTCATTAAGTTTTCTGTTCCTGCGTAAATCATTGCTACCTGGCTGTCTACAGGAAGCGGAGAGTTTACTGGCTGTTTAAGTAATTCCACGTTTCTTTCACCTTTAGAAATTACTGCTAAAGTAGAGGCGTCAAGATCTGAACCGAATTTAGCAAATGCTTCTAATTCCTTATATTGAGCCTGATCTAATTTAAGCGTACCAGAAACCTTTTTCATTGATTTGATCTGAGCATTACCTCCTACCCTTGATACAGAGATACCTACGTTGATTGCAGGACGCACCCCTGAGTTGAATAGATCAGACTCCAAGAAGATCTGTCCGTCTGTAATAGAGATTACGTTAGTTGGAATATACGCAGAAACGTCACCAGCTTGGGTTTCGATAATAGGAAGTGCCGTTAATGAACCACCACCTTTTACGATTGGTCTTAAAGACTCAGGTAAATCGTTCATCTGTCTTGCAATATTATCATCAGCAATTACTTTCGCAGCTCTTTCCAACAATCTTGAGTGAAGATAGAAAACGTCCCCAGGATAAGCCTCACGACCTGGTGGTCTTCTTAAAAGTAAAGAAAGCTCACGGTAAGCAACTGCCTGTTTAGATAAATCATCATAAACAATTAGAGCAGGTCTTCCGGTATCTCTGAAATATTCTCCGATAGATGCTCCTGCCATTGCAGAATATACCTGCATTGGAACTGGATCTGAAGCGTTTGCTGCAACGATTACAGTATATGCTAAAGCACCTTTATCAGATAAAGTTTTTACAATCTGTGCAACTGTAGAAGCTTTCTGACCGATTGCTACATAGATACAATATACTGGCTGACCAGCGTCATAAAATTCTTTCTGGTTAATGATCGTATCAATAGCAACCGTAGTTTTACCAGTCTGTCTGTCACCAATGATAAGCTCTCTTTGCCCTCTTCCTACAGGAATCATAGAATCAATTGCTACGATACCTGACTGTAAAGGCTCTGTTACCGGCTGTCTGTAAATAACTCCGGGAGCTTTTCTTTCCAATGGCATTTCATATAATTCTCCGGTGATAGGACCTTTACCGTCGATAGGGTTACCAAGAGTATCTACTACTCTACCCAACATCCCTTCTCCTACTTTGATAGAAGAAATTCTGTTTGTTCTTCTTACGGTATCACCTTCTTTTACAGATTTACTTTCTCCTAAAAGAGCAACACCTACGTTGTCTTCTTCAAGGTTTAGTACGATACCTTCTACATCACTTGAAAATTTTACCAATTCTCCGTATTGTACGTGTTCTAACCCGTAAACACGAGCAATACCATCACCGATGGTAAGAACTGTACCTACTTCCTCAACATTTGATTGAGTATCGAAATTGGCCAATTGCTGTTTTAAGATCGCAGATACTTCTGCCGGATTTATTTCTGCCATTGTATGGTTTTTTTCTTAATTTAACTGAAAGTCTTTTTTAATCTTGTTCAATTTTGATTTTACAGATGCATCTACCTGCTGATCTCCTACTCTTAATATATAGCCCCCTAAAATTTCAGGTTTTACAATTACATTAAGGTCAAAATTAGCACTTGTATTCACAAGATTGGTAGATCTCAAAATCTGTTCAATATTTGATTGAGATAATTCTGTTGCAGTAGTAAGTGTTACTCTCTGCACTCCGTTGATATCCTCAACTTTGTTGATAAACTGCTGTGCAATATTTTTCAGATGGCTTTCACGTCCCTGTCTGATTACCAAAGTAATCAGGTTTTGTGAAGAAACTGAAAGACTTTTGAAAATTTCTTTTGCTACTTCTACTTTTTTCTTAGAATCTATGTAAGGTGTAAGAAAGAATTTGTTCAAATCCGGAGATTCGTTCATCAACTTTACTACATCTTTCATATCAGAAAATACAGTAGCCGTTTGACCTGATTCGTTGGTGAAATCAAGTAAACCTTGTGCGTATCTTTTAGCTACTTTAGATGTAAGCATTATTAGTTAAGGTTTGATTTGTTTAAATAATTTTGAACTAATTCATTTTGAGCTTCATTATTTTCAAGCTTTTGCTTCAAAATAGATTCTGCTATATTTACAGACAAAGCACCAATTTGAGTTTTGATATCTGCCATTGCAGCATTTTTCTCTGCTTCAATAGTTTGTTTTGCAGCTTCAATTAATTTATCAGCCTCTACTTTTGCGATATCTTTAGCTTCTCCTACAATTTTGTCTTTAATTTCTCTTGCCTCTTTAAGGATAGCATCTCTTTCGATCTTAGCCTCACGCATGATTCTTTCATTGTCAGACTTAAGATCTTCCATTTCTTTTTTAGCCAGTTTAGCCTGATTCAATGCATCAACGATAGAAGTTTCTCTGTCATTTACTGCATTTACAATTGGCTTCCATGCAAATTTAGCCAAAAGAAACAACAGGATAACAAAGGTAAGCGTCATCCAAAACAAAAGTCCAATTCCAGGTTCTATAATTCCCATATCTGTAAGTTCTTTTTAAATGTTATTTAATGGATCATTTTAAAATTCTCAGCAGATGCCAACCGCATGACTGCTGAGAATATTTTTTAAGGATAGATTACTTGATAAAAGCACCAAAGATAATTGCGATAAGACCAGCACCTTCGATAAGACCTGCAGCAATAAGCATTGCCCCTTGAATCTTACCAGCTTGTTCTGGCTGTCTAGCGATTGCGTCCATAGCGTGTCCACCGATTTTACCGATACCCATACCTACTCCAAGTACTGCTAAACCAATACCTACGTAAACTAATCCTGTTCCTGTTGAAATGTCCATAATAAATAAATTATTTAGTTAAAATTATTTCTTTTTTTCTAATTAATGAGCATGTTCTTCATGAGCGTGCTCTGCCACAGCAATTCCGATAAATAACGCAGAAAGTACTGTAAAAATATAAGCTTGTAAAGCAGCAACCAACAATTCCAATACTGAAACGAATAGCGCCAAAGGTACAGATGCAAATCCTAACAATGGGGATTTAAAGATGAAAATCAATGAGATAATTGCTAAAATCATGATGTGCCCCGCCGTTACGTTGGCAAAAAGTCGCATCATTAATGCAAAAGGTTTTGTGAAGATCCCGATGATTTCGATGGGAATCATAATCGGATATAATAACAAAGGCACCGGTGGCATAAAAATATGTTTCCAGTAATCTTTATTGGCACTAAAAACTGTAATTAATAATGTAATGATTGCCAAAACTGCTGTAATAGCAATATTTCCGGTTAAGTTTGCTCCGAAAGGAAAGAAAGGAATCAATCCGAAAAGGTTGTTGAACCAGATAAAGAAAAATGCAGTCAATAAATAAGGCATATATCTTTTATATTTCACTGATCCGATGTTTGGAATAGCCACTTCATCTCTGATAAATACAATTACAGGCTCCATCAATTTACCTGCACCTTTAGGTAACTGAGATTTTTTATAGTTTCTTGCCATCCCAATAAAAATCACTGCCATGAAAATTACCGAAAGAAGCATTGAAGCTGTGTTTTTAGTAATTGAAAGATCAAAATAAGAATCTGCTGCATTTTGCTTCCCTCCAATTAAACCAAAAAGTCTTGCTTCCTGAATTCCTTTGGTAGAAGTTACTTTCCCGTGGTGCATCGTATAACCATCCTTTTCCTGACCATGAGCAATATCTCTAGAAAGAAAAGTGTGCCACCCTGCGTTATCTTTAATAATGATAGGAAGAGGAACAGAAACGTGATGCTCTACACCGTTATCATCTTTAGTAGTCCATAAATGCCATTCGTTTGAATCACCGATGTGTTCCATGATCATTTTTGTAGCATTGAAAGGCTTGTCTCCTTCTGCATGCTCTACCTTTTCAGCTAGTTTTTCGCCCTCAGATTCGTGCTGAGCAGCAGCAAAACCACTGAAAAACACAAATAAAAATGCGAAAAATAGGGAAGAAATTTTTCTGTTCATATCTCTTTTTTAATCGTGTGCAAATATATCGTTTTTATTAAACTTTACCAATATTAAAAATTGATTTTTATCATCAAAAAAATCAGGATTTGTTAATAGCCCTTATTACCAGGTAATATATATAGAAAGAACTTACCAGAAAACAAATCACAAGAAACAGAAAATTCGCTTTCGTTTTATCAATGATAAACAATGAAAATCCCAGCCATAAAATATCTTTTGCAATATTGATCACTAAAAATCTCATTGCCGCGTCAGATTTTTTGTACAGAAATTTTTTAAATACCATATATATAAGGATATTCAGTACTACAATTAGGAATATTATAATAAAAGCCGCCGAAAAATTCATTCTGCAAAAATAAAATTATAATCGGTAATCAAAAGAAATGTGTGGGTATATCCTATTCATTTAATTAAAAATTCCTTATTTTTGCCAACTATAATTTACAATTAATATGTTTAATAGTTTACAGGATAAATTAGACAAGGCGCTTCATAATATTTCCGGACGAGGAAAGATTACGGAAATCAACGTGGCGGAAACCGTAAAAGAAATCCGCAGAGCATTGGTAGATGCCGATGTTAATTATAAAGTAGCAAAAGATCTTACCAAAAGAGTTCAGGATAAAGCTTTAGGACAAAACGTTCTCACTTCGCTTACTCCGGGACAGCTGATGACAAAAATCGTTCATGACGAGTTGGTAGATTTAATGGGAGGTTCTCAGGAAGGAATTAATCTTTCAGGAAAACCGTCTGTAATTCTTATTGCTGGTCTTCAGGGTTCGGGTAAAACTACGTTTTCAGGAAAGCTTGCCAATTATCTTAAAACGAAAAGAAATAAAAAACCTTTATTGGTTGCGTGTGATGTATACCGTCCTGCAGCAATTGATCAGCTGAAAGTTTTGGGTGGACAGACGGGAGTTCCTGTTTACACTGAAGAAGGCAATATGGATCCTTCAGTAATTTCGCAAAACGCAATTAATTTTGCTAAATCTAATGGTCACGATATTGTAATCGTCGATACAGCAGGTCGTTTGGCAATTGATGAGCAGATGATGAAGGAAATCAAAACTGTTCATTCAACGATTACTCCTAACGAAACTTTGTTTGTTGTTGATTCAATGACGGGTCAGGATGCGGTGAATACTGCAAAAGCATTCAACGATACTTTGAATTTTGACGGAGTTGTTTTAACTAAATTAGACGGTGATACACGTGGTGGAGCTGCTTTAACGATTCGCTCTGTAGTTGAAAAGCCTATCAAATTCATTTCCACAGGGGAAAAAATGGAAGCCTTAGATCTTTTCTATCCGGAAAGGATGGCAGACAGAATTTTGGGAATGGGAGACGTTGTTTCCTTAGTAGAAAGAGCTCAGGAACAGTTCGATGAAGAGGAAGCCAAAAAACTTCACAAAAAAATTGCTAAAAACGAGTTTGGTTTTGATGATTTCTTAAAACAGATCAATCAGATCAAGAAAATGGGTAATATGAAAGATTTGATGGGAATGATTCCTGGAGTTGGAAAAGCCATCAAAGATGTTGAGATCAGCGATGATGCGTTTAAGCATATTGAAGCGATCATCTATTCTATGACTCCTGAAGAAAGAAGAAAACCTTCTATTATCAATACTCAAAGAAAAAACAGGATTGCCAAAGGTGCAGGAAGAAAAATTGAAGATGTAAATCAGCTCATGAAACAGTTTGACCAAATGGGGAAAATGATGAAAATGATGCAGGGACCGCAAGGCAAACAGATGATGCAGATGATGAGCAAAATGCCAAATATGCCGGGAATGGGCGGAATGTTCGGAAAGTAATCTACTAAAACTCTATCAATATAACTCTCAGAATTTCTGGGAGTTTTTTATTGTTTTAAATTGAATTTCTTAATGATTCTAAATTTTGACTTTCTCTTTTTTCTTCCTAATCGGAAAATATCTGATTGCGTTTTAATAAAAAAACATGTTATGATTACACCACAATCTCAGTCGTATTTTTCACCTCAGAAATTGTGAATGCACTGTGTGTACTGGCAATATGCTGCAATGCAGTCAGTTTTGTAAGCATAAAATTGCGGTAATCTTCCATATCTTTTACACAGATTTTAAGAATGTAATCATAATCTCCGCTTACATGAAAACATTCAGTAACTTCAGGAAGATCCATTATTTCACGCTCAAACTGCATTACAAAATCTTTTTTATGCTGAGTAAGCCTTACATGACAAAGAACCAGAAATTTGCGGTCAATTTTAGTCTTGTCTACCAAAGCAACATATTTAGAAATCACACCGGAATTTTCCAGTTTTTTGATGCGTTCATAAACCGCTGTCACCGAAAGATTAAGCTTATGGGAGAGTTCTTTAGTAGTCTGTTTACCATCTTTTTGCAAAAACTGAAGCAATTTTTTATCAGTTTCATCAAAATTCATAGAAAAAAATTTTATGTGTTGAATAATTATTCAAATATAATAAACTTTATTTCTACCAAAAACAAAATTATCAGATTTATTTTCTGAATATTTTAAAAATGATTGTTTAAAAGATTGAAATGAGCCATTTTTAAACAAAAAAATATGGATCAATTTAATGCAGCCAACGAAATTCAGGATCTTCAGTATTTTGGTGAATTTGGAGGAGTAAATCCGTCTATTTCAGACAGCTCTACTTATACTTTTCTTTCAGCAAAAACCATGTTTGATACATTTGAAGGTAATGCAGAAGGATGCTACCTTTATTCCCGCCATTCATCCCCGATGAATCTTTATCTTGCACAAGCTTTGGCAAAAATGGAAAATACGGAAGCAGCCAATGTTACTGCTTCGGGAATGGGAGCCATTACTTCTGTACTCATGCAGATCTGCAAAAGCAGAGATCATATTATTTCCAGCAGAACGATTTACGGAGGAACATATGCTTTTATGAAAAATTTTCTTCCTCCTTTCCAGATAGAAACCAGCTTTGTTGACATCGGGAATTTTGAGTCTATCGAAAATGCAATTCAGCCTAATACCAAAATAATCTACTGCGAAAGTGTAAGCAACCCGCTTCTTGAAGTGGCAGACCTTAGAAAGCTTTCGGAAATCTGTAAAAAGCATAATCTTAAACTGATTGTTGACAATACTTTTTCACCGCTTTCTATTTCTCCTACTCTTTTGGGAGCAGATATTGTTATTCATTCTTTAACGAAATTCATCAACGGAAGCAGCGATACTGTAGGCGGTGTTTATTGTGGAAGCCAGCAGTTTATAGACGACACAAAAAATGTAAACAACGGAGCCTGTATGCTTTTGGGACCAACCATGGACAGCTTTCGCTCGGCAAGTATTCTTAAAAACCTGAGAACACTTCATATTAGAATGAAGCAGCACAGCCATAATGCTTTATATCTTGCTCAAAAATTTGAAGAAGATGGTCTGAAGGTTTCATATCCGGGATTAAAATCCCATAAAAACCATGACCTGATGAAAAGTATGATGCATGAAGAATACGGTTTTGGAGGACTTTTAACTTTGGATGCAGGAACCACCGATAAAGCCAATGAGCTGATGGAGCTGATGCAGAAAGAAAACCTGGGGTATCTGGCGGTAAGCTTAGGATTTTATAAAACATTATTCTCCTGTTCCGGAAGTTCTACTTCTTCTGAAATTCCTGAAGAAGAAAGAGAGGCGATGGGAATCTCTGACGGACTCATCCGATTCTCTATAGGTTTGGATCACGACATACACCGCACTTATGAAAAAATGAAAGAATGCATGCTGAAAACAGGCGTTCTCAAACATGAAACATCATCCATATTCTAATTATTTATTGATAAAAGCTGTCTTAAAGGCAGCTTTTATTGTTTTTTTAGAATGAGCTTTTTATTTTAGTTCAATGACAAATCTATCTAATCCTTATGAAAATGTGTAGGAAAAGCGTCTTCGGGTTTCTTTCTGAAAATATTCAATAAAATCCAGGATTTTAAAAATCCATATCCGTAAGAAAACATCTGAACATAAGTAGACATTACTGCCATTGCTCCGATGGCAATATTCCTGGTAACCATCATAGCATGAATGCAGATCACGAAAGTATAAAAACCATAAAATGCCAGTATGATTCCTTTTTTTAAAACAAAATATTCAATAAATCCTAAAATGTATCCTAACAGAAAAAGACTTGGAAAAGCAAAAGAAATCTTCACATAATCCGGATGACGCTGGTTAAGAATGGGTCTTGCACAGCCAAACTGATATACCTGCTTTGAAAATCTTCCAAAATCTACTCTTCTTTTATGGTATACTGCAATATCATCAAAAAATGCAGTAGTAAAGCCATTTTCCCAAAGTGTCATTGACAGATCGGGATCCTCGCCTATTCTCATTTCTGAGAAACCTCCTACTTTTTCAAAAACTTCTTTTTTAACCCCCATATTAAAGCTTCTTGGCTGAAATCTGGATACAGATTTTTTACTTCCCCTAATCCCTCCTGTGGTAAAAACCGAAGTCATAGAATATGAAATAGCTTTCTGCATCAGATTAAAACCTTTATGTGCTTTATCTGCTCCTCCAAAAGCATCACATGGAATATTTTCTATATTTTTTTTAATATTTTCAATATAGTCTTTCTCTACAATCACGTCACTGTCTACAAACACAAGCCATTCGCTGGAAGCTCTTTTAGCACCGTAATTTCTTGATAAACCGGGTCCTGAGTTATCTTTTCTGAAATATTTAATGTTTAAAAACTCTTCAAAATTTTTAATTATAGGTTTCAGATCAACCAATGAGCCATCATCCACGATAATGATTTCAAAATCTTTGTCCGTTTGTGAGATTAGAGAATTCAGCAGCTCAAAAAGTTCATCTTTTCTGTTGAATATAGCGACGATAATGGAAATGGTTGGTTTCAAATTGATTTTTTTCAAATTTACTTATTAAGATAGAATTTGCAAAAAGTTTAAAGTTAATAAAATATAAAAAACCAGAATATTACTATTCTGGTTACTTAAACTTATAATGGTTATCTTTCTAAAGTATTATTAACTTTTTTTTGATTTTCAATTATTTGATTTCGCTGTTGAGGAGTAAGATTTTTTTCTGGAAAAGGATTTTGTTTATATTCTTCTCTTTTCTTAATATACTCTTCCCTTGAAACAGGTATACCTTTTTGTAATTGAGCTATTTCGATTTGGCTCTTTTCGATTGAAACAGCTTTAAATTTGTCAAAGCCTTTTTCATCTTCTATATGTAAAATCAAACCAGGTAATCCTTTAAATCTATAAGGTCCTTCAAAAAAAGGAATTTCTTTAGTATACCAAGCTGTATATAGTCTACCATTAAAAATTATAATAGCCTTGTTACATTTATATCCCAAAATATCTATTGATTCAATAAAATCAACATTCCACTTTAGAAAATTTGATTTAAATGTAAACAGATCTCTTCCCAATTGAGTAGAAACAAAAATATCGCTATTTAATCGAAAAACAGAATGTTTAACTTTAGGCATAGAAAAATCTTTTCCATTTACCTCAACAGTTGTATTTGAGCTTAGAGCCATCTCCATTTTTTTCTTCATTAAATCCAAAGCTTGTTGATACTTATCACTATAATAAATAGAAGAAGTTCTATTCATAGCCAAAACCATAATTTCGCTATTTTTATTATCGATTTGTGTTGTATCTTTTACAGATTCATAACTATATTTGACTATCAAATCTGATGGATTTTTTTGAGATTGACAAAAAAATACGATTGGGATAAACAGTAAAAAGATATTAACTATTTTCATTTTTGCTTTTTTTAAACTAACCACTCTCCATCTACAGATGCATAACAAAATTCTTCCATGTGAGCTAATTCCACTAATAAACAAGAAGGATGATCTTCTGGAGTTAGAGTAATAAACTCAACATATCCGCACGACGATTCTAATCTTATTGGATTATAATATTTTAAAATATGTTGCTTTTTATTACACTTACTTTCTACAAAGATAGTCTTTACTTTAGCATTTTTTGTCTCTTTTTTTTCATTACTTTTAGCACTTACTAATCCAGCAACTCCAAAGGCTGCCAATAAAATGATTTTTTTCATTTGTTTAAATTTAATTTTATATTTTTGTGTTTTTCGAAAAACTTGTTACAAAACTATAGTTCTAAATATAATTCTACAAATAAAAATTATCCAAATTTATTCACATAATTCAGAATAATTTTGGATAATTTTTAATTTATATTATATTTGTAAAAATTCACGGAATGGTAAAAGAAAAATTAATAAAAGCTAGAAAAGATAAAAAATTCTCCCAACAAGATATGGCAAAGCATTTGAATATTAGTCAATCTCATTACCTTCGTAAGGAAAAGGGAGAAATAGGAATCAGAGATGATGAATGGGAACGAATGGCAAAATTATTAGACATGGAAATAGAAGACATTAAAGAATCTGAGAAAGATAATGGTATCAGTCAAAGCTTTGAAAATGTTACAGATATAAAAAATAGTTATATTGGTAGTAACAATATTTACTGTAACGTACCTGAGTTTTTGTTAGAAAACCAACAAGAGTATATAAATATTCTCAAGAAAGAAAACGAAGATCTGAAAAATAAAATTGCTGAATTAGAAAAAAAGACAGGACTTAAATGAGTCCTGTTTCTTTTTATATCGTATATAATACGTGGCTTTAAACCTCCTTCTCAAAATAAAGCATATAATACTTTCCTTTTTCATCCTGTCCCTGTTCGATCATCTTTCGGTCGCCGTGAATGTAAATATGAAAATTTTTATCTAATTTAATAATACTTTTAAAGTGTCTCTGTGTTTTTTTTACAGCAGCTTCGCTGATCGGAAATTCTTCGGCAATATTGATCTGCATATCCTGTTCGTAATCTGTTTTAAAATTGTTAAAACTTTCGATGACATGCTCGTCACCCAAAACTTCACTTGTAAAATCATCCAGCTTAAATTCTTCTTTTTCCTTAAAGAATTGAATAGATTTATTCAGAAAGTCTGCCTGATCCGCTTTAGAAACCTCAAATTCCTGCGGAAGCTGTTTGGTAATATAATCTTTATACACCATCAAGGCTTCCTGTGTATGAAAATATTCGTCGTCACGTTGTTTTACCTTTAGAAAATCTTCAAACCAGTAATACATATCACCGTTTTTATGATTATCAACTACCGAAAGTACATAGCCGCTTTCTTTATTGTTGTTGTAAATTAAGGCTGCTTTATCAATTTTAGAAAGACTGATCCCCTGATCTTTTTCGATTTCAAAAGATTCGTTCTGAGGAAAGATTTTCAGGAAAGATTCTCTTTTTTCAGTTTTAAAGATTCCTATTTTGTCTACTTTTTCGGTTCCTTCCCTTTCATCTTCAAAAAAAACGATAAACAGCTCACCACCCTGAACTCTTGGATTTTCTGCGGCATCAAAAAGATGTTTGGCGATGTTCTCAGATTCCCACAAAAACTTAGACTTATCTTCAAAAATTTCAGAAACCGAACTGAAAACAGGATTATTAACCAGATAGGTATCGCTGTAAAACTGATACGTTTCTTCTGTTTTGAATGAACCTAAAAAATAATTCTCAAGCATTTCTGTCGTTCCTTCATCCAGCTGAAGCTCTTCCTGCGAAAGAATAAGAGACTCTCCGTTAATTTTATTTCCTACTCTGTGTACAACTATTTTTGAAAACATTTTTTTGAATTATATTGGAATGCAAATATATTCAATCTCACCATTAAAACTATTTTCTTGTGTATATGAATTTAATTTAACCAAAATTTCACCCATAAAAATTTCAAAACCTTTACATTTGTGGTCTCAAAAGTTATTTTAATGTTAAGGAAAATTACCATTGCTGCGGTAATATTTTTATCGGCAGCGAATGTCAGTGCTCAGAAAAATAAAAAACCACAGGTAGAAAGACCGAGATTGGTTGTGGGTCTCGTTATCGACCAAATGCGATGGGACTATTTGTACAGATATTATGATAAATACGGAAATGACGGCTTCAAAAGGCTTCTTAATAAAGGTTTTTCCTTCAACAATGTAATGATTCCTTACGTTCCGACGGTTACAGCAATTGGCCACACTTCTATCTATACAGGTTCTGTACCTTCAATCCATGGAATTGCGGGAAATGACTGGACGGACAAACAAACAGGCAAAAATATCTACTGTACCGAAGATGCTGATGTAAAAGGAGTGGGAACCAACAGCCAGAAGGTTGGCGGACATTCTCCAAAAAATCTCTGGAGCACTACCATTACCGATCAATTGAGAATAGCAAGCAATTTCCAGTCTAAAGTAGTAGGCGTTTCCCTGAAAGACCGAGCTTCAATTTTACCGGCAGGACACAATCCTACAGGAGCTTTCTGGTTTGATGAAAATACCGGAAATTTTGTGACAAGTTCGTATTATATGAACAGTCTTCCGGATTGGGTAAACAAATTTAATGACAAAAAAATAGCAGAAAAACTTGTTGCCAACGGATGGAATACCCTTCTTCCCATTGACCAATATACAGAAAGTACAAGAGATGATGTCCCTTGGGAAAGACCTGTTGGAAAGGCAGAAAAACCTGTTTTTCCCTATTCTAATCTGGCAAAAGATTATGCTGAAAATAAAGGCGTTTTAAGGACGACTCCTTTTGGAAATTCCTACACGTTAAGATTTGCGGAAGCCGCCATTGACGGTTATCAGCTTGGAGAAGATTCAATAACCGATTTTCTTGCCATTAATATTGCTTCTACAGATTATGTAGGACACTCGTTTGGACCTAATGCAATTGAAGTGGAAGATACTTATCTTCGTCTTGATATTGAGCTGGCAAATTTCTTTAAACTGCTCGACAAAAAAGTAGGAGAAGGAAATTACCTCATTTTCCTTTCTGCTGATCATGGTGGAGCTCACGCTGAAGGTTATATGAAAGAAAATAAAATGATGACAGGCTTTTTTGATGACGGGCTGGAAAAAAACCTCGGAACAGAGCTGGAAGCTAAATATGCAGCAAGCAAACTGATTTTAGGAATTGATAATTACCAGATTTATCTGAATCATGAACTTATCAAAGAAAAAAAGCTTGACGAAGCTGCCATCAAAAAAAGCATCATTGAAAATCTAAATAAGGATCCCCGTGTTTTGTATGCGGTAGATTTGAAAGAAGTGGGTTCTGCACCAATTCCTGAACCGATTAAATCAAGAGTGATCAACGGCTACAATTGGCAGAGAAGCGGTGACATTCAGATTATTTCACATGACGGAATGCTTCCGAATTATGCCAAAAAAGGAACTACACATAGTGTCTGGAACTCCTACGACGCTCATATTCCGCTTATTTTTATGGGTTGGAATATTTCATATGGCGAAAGCAATGCGCCTCATTATATGACAGATATTGCTCCTACTCTTGCTCAGTTTTTAAGAATTGAAAATCCAAGCGGAAATGTAGGACAGCCTTTAATGGAAGTTTTAGGAAAATAGTGAGAATGTATATACAATTAATCCCGCAAAATTTTGCGGGATTTTTTATTCGGTTTCATCTTCATCTTCATCTTCATCTTCATCTTCATCTTTATCTTCATACTGCTCAAGATAATACGAAAAAGAAAAGCCTTCCGTTTCATCTTCCAGATCTTCCAGGGTTGTGAGAAAATCATCAAAATTTTCCAACTGATCTACGCTCATATTAACGAATTCAAGATGCAGTGGCATTTCCAGTTCACCAGTAATCACATCAGCAAGCGCATCCAAATTATCTCCGAAATGATCAGGAAGTTTTATTTTCTCTTTAAGCTGAGTATAAAAATCTTCATCATCTCCTATTTCTGTAAAGTCGATATATACTGTATTCATTAATCAAATTATTTTTGCAAAATTAAGCGTTTATGCCCTATTTATTACTATTTCTTTTCAAAACTCCTGTAATGATCTTTCGTTAAATAAACATCGCCGTTTACAGTGAAAACAATACGGTCTGCATTTCGGTTTCCACAGTTGTAGTTTACATCCGCCTCGAAATATTTTTCTCCTTTAGGAAGTTTTCCTTCACGATTTCCAAAATAATCTCCGCCAATCGCTTTCCCTGGTAAAACTTCGCACAAATTTCCCTGAGAAGGAATCCAGCCCTGTTGTTTAGCTTTTGATTTGGCAATGTAATAATCGGGAAGATGATGGTTTTGTTTTACGTAAGAAATAACTGTGTTTTCTTCAGTTAGAGCATCAATATTATGGTTAGAACCGCCCGAGCTTTTAGTTTGCTTATTTTCAAATGGCTTATCATGTTGTATTTTATTTGTTTTATTGTTTTTGATGTCTTTTTCTGCAAAGAAATTATTGTAGACAAACATCACAGACATCCCGAAAAGTAATCCGAGACAGGCAAATAAAACAGAACGAATTTTACTGTTCATCATTTTTTGTTTTTAGCTGGTTTAATTTAATGTTAAGTGTTTCCGGATATTCTCCGTTTAAATAATATAAAAACCCATCTCTTATAACAGCTTTCGATCCCGCTGCAGGAATTTTATTTTCGTATTTAAAATCAATTGTGTCATTCATCATTTTATACTTTCCCGAATATACGTCACTTTCTCCCATCATTCCTCTTGATATGAATTCAAAACTTTCATCATTGTAAATTTTCAAATATATCCAGCCTAATGGAGCTTCTCGGTCAGCTGAAAAGATTTCTTTCTTATCCTGACAACTTACTAACAATAGAATTATTAAAATTAAAAACTTATTTTTCATTTGATTAAAGCTTAACAAAAATATAAAAACCGCTTCCAATAGAAAGCGGTTTCTAAATTTATTTTAAATTCTTCTTAAAATATCGCAGGATATTTTTGAGGATTTGTTTCGTTAAACATCGCATAGATTTTCTCAACCATATCATCTGCAGAAGGTTTAGAGAAATAGTCTCCGTCACTTGCATAAGCTGGTCTGTGGTCGTTTGCAGAAATCGTTAACGGATCAGAATCTAAGAATCTGAAAGCTTTTTGTTTTTCTAAAATCTGCTGAAGAATAAACGCTGAAGTTCCGCCTTCCACATCTTCATCAATGACAACCAGTCTGTTGGTTTTCTTTACAGATTCAGCAATTTCATGCGTTAAATCAAATGGAATTAATGACTGAACATCAATCACTTCCGCAGAAATACCCAAATTCTGTAATTGTTCAGCTGCTTCCATCACAATTCTCCAGGTTGAACCATAAGTTACCAACGTAACATCATTTCCTTCTTTTGTCACTTCTATTTTTCCAACCGGAACAGTGAATTCACCCAAGTTATCAGGCTGCTTTTCCTTTAATCTATACCCATTCAGACATTCTACAATTACAGCCGGATCATCACTTTGAAGCATTGTATTATAGAATCCGGCAGCTTTGGTTAAGTTTCTCGGAACTAATACCAAGATCCCTTTAGAAAGATTCAGAATTCCCGCCATTGGCGAACCAGAATGCCAAACACCTTCTAATCTGTGTCCTCTTGTTCTGATGATTACAGGAGCTTTCTGACCACCTTTTGTTCTGTACTGAACGGTTGCCAAATCATCGCTCATTCCCTGTAAACAATATAAAATATAATCAAGATACTGGATTTCAGCGATTGGTCTTAAACCTCTCATTGCCATTCCGATTCCCTGTCCTAGAATGGTCGCTTCACGAATTCCTGTATCTGTAACACGGATTTCACCATATTTTTCCTGCATTCCTTCCAGTCCCTGGTTTACATCACCGATATTTCCGGCATCTTCACCAAATACCAAAGTTTCTGGATATTTCTCGAAAATTTTATCAAAATTATTTCTGATAACTACTCTACCATCCACTGTTTCAGAATTATCTGAGAAAACAGGTTTTATTTCTTTCACATTTTCAGCTTTCCACTGAGATTGAGAATATAAATGAGAAGAATAATTATCTTTTTCAACTTCAAAAATCTCGTTGTACTTCTGCATCAGTTGGTTTCTTTCCGCAGAATTTGTTCCTCTTGTTGCCAGTAAAGATGTTCTCACCAAATGGAAAACGTCTTTTTTAGCTTTTGAAACCAACTTATTAAACTGATTGATATAATTTTCAATCTCAGTATTCTGACCTTTAAGATTTTCAACTAAAGGCAAAACTGAACTCATTAAGTCAGTAATTGTTTTCTGGTAGCTTTCCCAAGCCTGCTTTTGCCCGGCTTTCACTGTTCTTTTAGCTTCCTCATCAATCGCATCCAATTCGTCGGCAGTTGCTAAAACCTCTTCTTTGCCGTCAATTTCGATGGAATAATTTAATATCCATTCTTTAAATTTCAATAATCCGTCAAACTGAGATTCCCAAGCTAATCGCTCTTCGTTTTTATATCTTTCGTGAGAACCGGATGTAGAGTGACCCTGAGGCTGTGTCACTTCAATTACGTGTACTACTACCGGAACACTTTCTACTCTTGCAAACTGCTCTGCCTTTGCATAAGCATCCAATAAAGACGGATAATCCCAAGCTTTTACCTGAATAATTTCACATCCCTGAAATTCACCTTCTTTTCTCTGGAAACCAATTAACATTTCAGAAATATCTGCTTTCGCTCTCTGCTTCATTGTCGGAACCGAAATTCCGTAACCATCATCCCAGATAGAAACAATCATCGGAACCTGAAGCGCACATGCCGCATTGAGTGTTTCCCAGAAATGACCTTCTGCGGTAGAAGCATCACCAATGGTTCCGAAAGCAATCTCATTACCGTCTTTTGAAAACTTCTCGGAACCGTCAAATTTTACGGTTTTATATATTTTTGACGCCTGAGCTAAACCTAACAATCTTGGCATTTGCCCTGCAGTAGGAGAAATATCTGATGAAATATTCTTTTGAGCCGTTAGATCTTTCCAGCTTCCGTCCTCATTTAAACTTCTTGTGGCAAAGTGACCGTTCATCTGTCTTCCTGCTGAAGCAGGTTCTCTTTCCACACTTGTATCTGCATACAGCTGCGCAAAGAAACTTTCAACAGATAACGCATTTACAGCCAATGCAAAAGTCTGATCTCTGTAATATCCCGAACGGAAGTCTCCATCTCTGAAAACTTTTGCCATCGCAAGCTGCGGAAGCTCTTTACCATCCCCGAAAATACCAAATTTAGCCTTTCCGGTAAGCACTTCTCTTCTTCCCAAATAGGACATTTCACGAGAAATCCTTCCTAATTTATAATCTTCAAGTATCTGATTTTTAAAGTCCTGAAAGGAAATTTGCTGAGTTTCAATATAGGTTGTCTGCATAGCCAAATATTAAATATTTTTTATTTTGAAGTATTTTGCTAATATACACTTTTTAAATTAATTTTAATTTTCAATAATATTTTTTAAAAATTTGATAATAAAAATTTTTGTGATTATCTTAGAATAAAATTGTAACATGGAAAAGAAATCGGGTCATATTCTGAATGCATCCAGCAATCTTTTAGGATTTTCTCTGGTGATTATCACGTCACTCAAAATATCAAAAGTCAGCTACAGTACTCATCTGGATGAATTTGCAGGAATTGCATGCTTACTTTTTGCATTCAGCTGCTTTTTCTCTTTTCTGTCTATACGCGCGGCTAAAGACAAGCTCAGAAACAGATTTGAAACTATTGCGGATTATTTATTTTTAACTGCTTTATTTTGCATAGTTTTAGCAGTTATTATCGTGACAATGAAAATTATTTAATCTAAAATTTCCTTTCGATCACATAATCCAACATCAGATTCAGTGATTTTTTAGGTTCGGAATCAGGAAATTCGTCGAGAATATTTTTTGCTTTCTGCTGAAAATCTTTCATTACTTTAATAGCATAATCCAGACCTCCGGAACTTTTCACAAAAGCAATCAGCTCTTTTACTCTTTTCTGATCGTTGTTGTAACGTTTTATCGTATTAAAATAATATTTCCGGTCGGTTTCATTGGCAGTTTTCAAAGTATGAATCAATGGCAAAGTCATTTTCTGTTCTTTGATGTCAATTCCGACAGGTTTTCCGATAACATTTGAACTCAGATAATCAAAAAGATCATCTTTGATCTGGAATGCCATTCCGGTAAAAGTCCCGAAATCCATCATTTTTTTTGCCAGACTTTCATCTGCTCCGTTTGATAATGCTCCTATTTCGCAGCATGCAGCAATTAAAGTAGCTGTTTTCTGTCGGATAATTTCGTAATAAACCTCTTCCGTAATATCCAGTTTTCTGGCTTTTTCCAACTGAAGCAGCTCACCTTCGGACATTTCTCTGATTGTTCTGGAAATCACGGAAAGCAAATCGTAATCTTTATGATCTGTAGACAGTAAAACCGCTTTTGAAAGCAGAAAATCACCTACTAAAACGGCTATTTTATTTTTCCATAATGCATTGATAGAAAAGAAATTTCGCCTTTTAAAACTTTCGTCAACCACATCGTCATGCACCAAGGTTGCCGTGTGAATCAGCTCAATCATCGAAGCTCCGCGATAGGTTTTCTCATTAACATCACCAATGAGTTTAGCACATAGAAACACAAACATCGGGCGCATCTGCTTCCCTTTTGTCGTAACGATAAAACGGGTCACTTTATCCAGTAAAGCTACTTTGCTCTGCATAGATTCGTAAAACTTCTCCTCGAAAAGTTTCATTTCCTCATTGATGGGTCGTTTGATTTCTTCTACAATGTTTGCCACGAAGTAAGAATGATGGGTGATTGTTGATTAATTCCCACAAAGATAATCGTTTTCGGGCAATTTTAACATAAATTAATTTGAAAGTCCGGTTTAATGCTCAAAATTAGTGTGGCAAAAATTTAATTAACAGTTCGCTCCTACGGAGCTTCATACTCATCAATCACTATTTCAGTTTATTTTTCGGAATAAAATACAGACTTTGCTTTTCGCCACCGAGCGGGGAACGGAATTTTTCTCCGGAAATATAGATTCCGTTTTCGTCCACGGCAACTCCTTCAATCTGACCAATTGACAAAGCACTGCCTAGAAAATATCGCTTAGGATTTTCATTAAAAAAAACTCCTTGCTTCGTTTCATTAAAAATTTCCAGAAAAACTTCGGTTTTCTTTGTATAGCCGATTAAATATAACTTTTTATCGAAATAAGAAGCATCCGTTACCAAAAAATTGGTTTTGAAAGCTTCAAGTTTTATGGCTTTTTGCTTGCCTGAAGTTTCGGGATCAATGACATAATGAGAAGTTGCTTTTGAAGACCATTCTTTGGTAAAGAGGTGAATTTTACCATTAAGATAAATCATGGCTTCCGCATCAAAATCAGTTGAGCCATTTTTGGAGGAAAAATCGTTTTGTTCGGGATATTCAAAGGCAATAATCTTAATAGAATCGTCCTGAACAGCATTATCCGAAAAAGATACCTGATAAATTTTCAGATCTTTTCTTGTTCCTGCGTTGTTGCCAAAATCTCCAATGTAGAAGTTTTTTCCATCATTGGTAAGAGCTTCCCAGTCTTTATTTTCAGCATTGATTTTAAAACTGCTGACCATTTCACCGGTTTTGGGATCCAATTCAAAGATTTCTGGAGTATTTCCGCTGTCGTTGAAAGTGTATAATTTTGTGTCGAAAATATTTAATCCTGAAGTTTCCTGAATCTTTTCGTTTAATTCAGCAACTCTGTACTTTTTGATTTTGAAAATTGTTGACTGTTGAGAGAATACACTACCCGAAATTATTATCGCAAAAAGGAAAAAAATCTTTTTCATCAGGTAAAATTAGCGATTTTCAGATTATGCGCATAAGTTCCCAAACCTTTTGGATTTATTCAAACCAAATATGGCTTATTCTTCAATTGTTCTGAAAGTCAGATTAACTCTTGGCGTTTTCACTTTTGTTGTGGGTGGCAATCGATGAAGCCAGTTTTCCTGAGTTGTCCCTTTCATGACCAGTAAACTTCCGTTTTCTAACAGAATATCGATTCTTTCTTTTGATACTTTGTGTTTAAAGGAGAATTTTCTTGCAGCTCCGAAAGTAAGAGAAGCAATTGCTCCGTGTTTTTTCAGATCTTTTTCGGCATCACTGTGATAAGCCATTCCTTCGCTACCGTCATGATATAAATTGAGAAGGCATGAGTTGTATTTTTCACCCGAAACTTTTTCGCATTTTTGTTTTAGTTCCAGTAATTCCGGAGTCCATAGTTTTGCATATTTCGTGCGGTTAGAATACGTATATTCAAATTCTTTTTCACCAAACCATGCCACTTTTCTTTTGGTATAAATAAGCTTTCCGAAAATCACGGCTTCATCATTTTCCCACGGAATTTGGTTGAATAAATATTGGTAATATTTTTCGCATTCTTCGTCAGAAAAAATCTTTCCATAGTATTCTGTTACTCCGTCTTTCGGGAGAATATTGATGGGAAAATCTTGTGTGTCGTCGAATAGATTATTCATATTAAAACTAATTACCTGTTAAAGATTTTTCATTTGGCAATAGCACCAATTTTTGTGTAGGATATTACTTAGATTCTTACAGAATGACAAAAAAACTGCAAATTTTTCTAAATCAACTTATCAGAATAAATTTTCGCACTTTCCCAGCCAATCATCATTCGTTTTCTGTCGCTTCCCCACATATACCCTCCTATTTTTCCGGTTGACTGAATCACTCTGTGACAAGGGATCAAAAAAGCAACAGGATTACTGCCAATTGCTGTTCCCACTGCTCTTGATGCTTTCGGACTTCCGATTTCTCTGGCTAAATTTCCGTAAGTCGACAGTTTTCCCATAGGAATCGTTAATAAACTTTCCCAGACTTTGAGTTGAAAATCTGTTCCTTTAAGATGAAGTTTTATTGCTCTAAGTTCTGACCAGTCTTTTGTAAAAATAGATAAAGCATTTTGCTGAAACTCATCCTGTTTTTCAAAAAAAGATGCATTGGGAAATTTATTGACTAAATCTCTCAATGCATTTTCTTTATTTTCGGTGAAAGCCATGAAACAGACTCCTTTTTCGGTAGAAGCGGTAATGATTTCACCAAAAGGACTTTCGGAAAAACTGTAATTGATTTTCAGGTTTTTGCCGCCGTTTTTATATTCTGCAGGAGACATTCCTTCAATATTCACAAACAAATCATGTAATCTGCTTGTACTTGAAAGTCCGGTTTCTAATGCAGCATCAAACAGAGTCGCTTTTTCTTCTTTCAATAAACTTTTTGCATGTTCCAGACTGATGAACTGCAAAAATTTTTTCGGACTTGTTCCTGCCCAATCTGTAAATATTTTCTGAAAATGAGCCGGACTCAGATTTACTTTCTCCGCCACCTCATCCAGATTAGGCTGAAGTTTAAAGTTGCTCTGGATATAGTCTATCGCTTTCGCAATTCTCAGGTAATCTATTTGATCTTGTACAGACATTTTCATTTGTTTTACATCACAAATTTCCAAATAAAAATCCGAAGAAAAAATCCGTTTCCTGCGGAATTTTAATCTCTGTTGATGTGGTAATATGCCAACATTTTATAATATAACTTTGCAGCTAAGAAAGCACTTGGTTTAGAATACGCAGAATCCATCAATTCAACAATATCAAAGGCAACAACATTGCATTTTTCAAAAACTTTTCTTAACAATTCCAAAGTCGGATACCATTGTAAACCACCTGGTTCCGGAGTTCCTGTAGATGGTGCAATGGAAGGATCAAAAGCATCTAAATCGATGGTAATATAAACGTTACCCGAAACTTTTTCTAATACATCATTTACCCAGTTTTCGTTATTGGCAATTTCGTGAGCAAAAAACACTCTTCCTTCCGGTAAATATTCAGTTTCTTCAACATCCATCGAGCGAATTCCCACCTGTACCAGATTATGCTTCTGGTTTGCTTCAAAAACCGCACAAGCGTGATTAGAAGTAGAACCATGGAATTCCGGACGAAGATCTGTATGCGCATCTAACTGTAAAACCGTAAGATTTTCAAATTTCTCTCCAACTGCACGAATCGAACCGATAGAAACAGAATGTTCTCCACCAAAAAGTGTAAACAATTTATCGGTTGCCAAAAGTTCTTTTGTTTTTTGATAAACCGCTTCAGTCATGGCTTCAGGACTTGAGTTTTCAGAAACTTCTCCCGCCATGTAAACTCCTTCAAGATAAGGTTCTGTTCCTGTTTCAATGTCGTACAGTTCCATGTTTTCAGAAGCATCCAGAAACAATTCCGGACCTTTGTCTGCGCCTTTTCCCCAGGTTGAAGTTCCGTCGTAAGGAACGGTTACCAAAACTACTTTTGAATTTTCCAACGAAGCATTCTCTTCAGGAATTCCTGCGTATGTTTTCATAATTTATAATTAAAAAATTAAATGATTTAAATATTAAAAGATTTCGCCAAAGATACAAAGAAGTTGGGAGATTGGCTGACTGCGGAACTTCGGAGAGTTTATTTATAAAATTGAAACTTAGAATATTTCCTTATTCAGAATGATTTTTTGCTTTTTTCATCTTTTGATTTAAGCTGATCATGTTTTAGCAACTTATAAAACCAACATATTAGGAAAGAACTTCAATTAATAATTAGAAAAAACTATAAATTTGCAAAAAAAGCATTATTATTAAATATGATTAGCATCATAATTGTATATGATCATTTTTTTCAAAAAAATTTACAATAAAAAATCACTATTTGTTTACACAAATTTTTAAAAGACTGTTTCTCACCATCTCTTTGCAGCAATTTTACAAAGAGTTTCATGCTAATAAATAATTTATATCTCTGAAGAAAAGCCGAATTCATAAAAACAAATAACAACATACGCAAAAAAAATAATTCAAAATCTTATGATTAAAATCTGTACTCTCTTATTTAGTTTCTCAGGCATTTTCCTATATTCTCAAGTAGGGATCAACACTCAGTCTCCTTCGGGAATATTCCATGTGGATGCAGCAAAAGACAATCCTTCTGCAGGAATACCCAATGCCGCTCAACAAACCAATGATTTTATCATCACCAATGACGGCAAAGTAGGACTTGGAACCATTTCTCCAACATCTAAACTGGAAGTTGACGGCTCATCAACCAATAAATCTGCATACAATGCAGGCAGCAGCAATATCATAGATTTTTCAAAGAGTAATCTTGCCTATACATCAGCCAGCGCAGGAGCGTTTACATTAAACAATATCAAAGACGGCGGTACTTATACACTGAGTGTGAGAGGTACGATCAGCGGAAATTCAAATTTTACATCTTCCGGTTTTACATTTAAATCAGTAAACAATAACACAACGATAGCGAATACCCATACACTTTATACCTTCTTAGTGATAGGAGATATTGTTTATGTGTATTGTGTAAGAGGACTATAAACAGAAGCAAAATCATGAAAAATAAAAATAAGCTTATTGCTCTGGTGGTTTTGTTTGGTCAATTTTGCCTTTTCAATGCACAAATGTCCGGAACTCCCATATTTCCTTTAAAAGAATTGAGAAATATGTTTGGCGGAACCGCCACGGAACTCGCCTATTCAGCAGTAAAAACAGCGGACGGAGGACATATAGCAGCAGGAAGCACCACCTCATCGAACGGCGATGTGACAGGTCATCAGGGAAATCAGGATTTTTGGGTGACAAAATTTGACAAAAAAGGAAATCTGCAATGGCAGAAAACTTTTGGAGGAAGCGGAGACGACCAGGCAAGAAGCATCATTACAACCTCAGACGGAGGATATGCCATAACCGGGAATACGTCTTCCAATGATGGAAACATTTCTTTAAATCAGGGAGATTATGATTACTGGGTAGTAAAAATTGATGCGTCAGGAAATTTACAATGGCAAAAGACATACGGAGGTTCCGGAAATGATATGGCATATTCTATCATTCAGAGCCCAGACGGAACATACGCTGTTACAGGACAATCCAGCTCAAACAACGGAAACGTAACAGGAAATCTGGGCGGACATGATTTCTGGATCGTGAAACTCGACAATACCGGAAATATACTTTGGGAAAAATCTGTTGGTACTTCCAGCACGGAAAGTTCCCTTTCTATCATCAATTCTTCTACTAACGGATTCATTATTTCCGGCTACACTTATCCACCCAACGGATTTCCAGATTTTTTTATTACAAAACTCAGCGCTTCGGGAACTGTGGAATGGCAGAGAACCTACGGCGGAAGCAACACTGAAATTTGTACGCAAATAATCTCTTCTTCTGATGGAGGCTATGTAGCAGCAGGATACACTGATTCTAACGATGGCAACATCACCTCCAATCATGGTTCATACGATTTCTGGTTATTAAAAATAGACGAATCCGGAAATATACAATGGCAAAAAACATACGGCGGAACGGGAGATGATCGTGCATATTCTGTAATCCAGACATCAGACGGAGGATACGCTATCGGAGGCAGCAGTACATCCAATGACGGCGATGTAGTAAGCAATCACAGTCTTATGGATTTCTGGATCGTTAAAGTTAACAACACCGGTGTTATACAGTGGAATAAAAACATTGGAGGAAACGGTAACGATCAATGCAATTCAATTATTCAGGAGGCCAATGGAGATTATATTGTCACAGGATTTTCAAACTCCGCAAACAGAGAAATTGCAAGACCTGTTGCCGGAGGAACAGATTTTCTGGTGGTAAGACTTAGCAGTGCCGGAGAATTCAAACCTTATTGGGATGATAGTTTGTAAATAAAAATTCGATTATGGGAAACCGTAATTGTTGTTGGATTTGTTTTTTTATATTTGAAATTATAATTTGGATTGGTGTAGTGCGTCAATCAAAATGTTAGCTGTCATCCTAAATAAACCAAACTCCGAAGCCAAAACAATTGCAGAAATGATAAAATCGATTAACATAAAAAATGTAGCCACTTATGACAACATAGGTGTGCAATTTGACGACTTAAAAAAGATAAATTTTATATATGGAGCAAATGGCTGTGGGAAAACTACAATTTCAAATTTAGTACACGACAAATCAGACCCTAAATTTTATAATTGCACATTGACTTGGCAAAATGCTTTGCCATTAAATGTTTTGGTTTACAACAAGGAATTTAGAAAGAGAAACTTCGGAAAGGGAAAACTAAATGGAGTTTTTACACTTGGAGAAGCAACTGCCGACCAAATCAAAGAAATTGAAATTAAATCTGAAAACCTTAAAACAATTAAAGCTGACGGAATACAAAAACGTGAAACGTTAGACAAACAAAAAAGAGATAAAGAAAAATTAGAAAATGATTTTAAAGAAACAACTTGGACAAAAGTGTACAAGAAGTATGAAAACATTTTCAAAGAAGCTTATGGTTCACATCAAAAAGAACCTTTCAAAAATAAACTTCTTCAAGAATTTACTAGCAATAATGCTCAATTAGAAACGCTTAAAAGTTTAACCGCTAAAGCAGAAACAATATTTGGCGAACAACCACAAAGAATAGATGAAATAAGCGAAATTTCATTTGAAAGAGTAATAGAAATTGAACAGAAAGAAATTTGGAAAAAAATCATAGTCGGCAAAGCCGATGTTGATATTGCCAAATTAATTCAAAAACTAAATATCAATGATTGGGTCAACCAAGGTAGGGAATATATTGAAGATACAACCTGTCCTTTTTGTCAGCAAGAAACAATTACTGATGATTTTAAAAAGAAAATAGAAAGTTTTTTTGACGAAACGTATTTGAATGACATCAAACTACTCAAAGAATTAAAACAAGAATATAATACTTTAACTTCCAACATCATAAATGTTTTGAATGGTATTGAAGTTAATCAAAAAGCTTTCGGCAATACAAAACTTGACATTGACAAATTTTCGGCTTACTTGAAAACATTGATAAGTCAAAACACTACAAATAACGAGTATCTAAACAATAAAATTAAAGAGCCAAGTAGAAGCATTGAATTAATCTCAATAAAAGAACAAACAGATTTACTCGCTGAACTAGTTAAGGAAGCAAATACTGAAATAAAAAAGCATAATAGCATTGTAACTAACTATCCAACTGAAAAAAGCAATCTAATAAAGTCGATTTGGAAGTTCTTAGTTGAAGAACACAGAACCGACACAACATCATTCAGTAACAAAAAAGATGGTTTAGAGAAAGGTATTACCAATTTAGAAACTCAACACAGAGCAAAACAAGACGAATACCGGAAATTAGATAGTGAAATAAAAAATCTAAATAAGAATGTCACGAGTATTCAACCTACTATTGATGAAATAAACAGAATACTAAAATCCTACGGATTTTTGAATTTTGAAATAGTTCCTACACAAGAAGATGGATTTTATCAAATTCAACGGGAAGATGGTTCTATTGCAGAAACAACTCTGAGTGAAGGAGAAATTACATTTATCACCTTTTTGTATTATTTACAATTGACAAAAGGTGGCATTTCGGAAGAAGAAGTAAGCAGTGAAAGAATTTTAGTAATTGATGACCCAATTTCTAGTTTAGACAGTAACGTTTTATTTGTTGTCAGTACGCTTATCAAAGACATTGTTAAAAACGTAAAAGCAGATATTGGAAATGTAAAACAGCTAATTCTCTTAACGCACAACGTATATTTTCACAAAGAAGTTTCTTTCATTGACGGGCGGACAAAAACTTGTAACAATACAAACTTTTGGATTTTAAGGAAAAACGACAAGATTACAACTTTGCAGAGTTTCAAAATGGACAATCCAATTCAATCATCATACGAACTCTTATGGCAAGAATTGAAAAATGAAAATGTAAAATCAACACTGACAGTCCAAAACATAATGCGAAGAATAATTGAAAATTATTTTAAGCTACTTGGTAAATATGGAGATGATGATTTAATTCTTAAATTTTCAACAAAAGAAGAACAAGAAATTTGTCGTTCTCTAATTTCGTGGATTAATGACGGTTCCCATAGCATAAATGACGATTTATTTGTTGAACTTCAAGACAGAACAGTAGAAACTTACAAAAAGGTTTTTAAAGATATATTTATATTGACCAAACACGAAGGACATTACAATATGATGATGAATATAATCGAAGAAACAGCGTGAAAACAAAAGGGCAACAGCTAATAAGGGTTTGCCAAAAGCAGGGCTGAAGTAATTATATTGTACTTTTTACTATATTTGAACTTTGGTATTTCTATTGAAGTTCAGTGCCAAAAATCCCCACATTCGTCAAGCTGCAAAACGTTAGAAAACCGAATTTAAAGAACTACAAATCCAAATATCTTAATCGTAACTTTTAACTTCACACAAATCAGTAGAAAAATTCCGTTTTCAAAAATCACCAATCCTTAAATTATAAAACATTATTTTTGCACAAATAAATTTTTATGTCATTAAAAGCTGTGCTGTTCGATATGGATGGCGTTATTGTAGATACAGAACCACTGCACAGAAAAGCGTATTTCAAGACATTTGATCAATTGGAAGTCAATGTTTCTGAAAAACTTTATACCTCTTTCACAGGAGCTTCTACCAAGAGAGTTTGCGAAACTTTAATCGGTGAATTTAATCTTTCTCATTCGCATGAAGATATTGCGGCAATGAAAAGAAGTCATTTTAAAGATTATTTTTATAACGATAAAGAATTTGATCTGATTCCCGGTGTAAGAAAACTGATCGAACATTATCATCAAAACGGAATCACATTAATTTTAGCTTCTTCGGCAACAATGACGACCATCAATATGGTTTTTGAAAAATTCGGTCTTGAAAAATATTTCAGTGGAAAAATAAGCGGTGCAGATTTGCAGGAATCTAAACCTCATCCTGAAATTTTCCTAAAAGCTGCTGAAATGGCGAATCAACCTATAGAAAACTGTATGGTGATTGAAGATTCCACCAACGGAATTTTGGCAGCAAAACGAGCAGAGATTTTTTGTGCCGCTTATAGGAGCCTGCATTCTGTGAATCAAACCTATGATTTGGCAGATGTTGTGGTATCTGATTATGATGAACTTGTTCTGGATAAAATTTCAACTTATTTTTAGATGATTATTTGTTTACTTTTAGCCTTATCTGCGTTAAAATTAATAATTTAACGTGAACTCGGGATAAGCGGTATTTTAATTGACTGATTTTCAAAATAAAATTATTTTATCGCAAGGAAAAACAAAGAAATATTACTTTTTTGAAATGCTTTCAAGCTAAACAATGCCACTTCGTTTATCAAAGTAATACAAGAATTTTGTATTACTTCGATAAGTTATACGCCTTTGTATATCTTAAATCTTTAAAATCATGTGATTAATACTTTTGTTTAGCTTTACGTTTTATATAATGTTATCCCGAACTCAGGTTAATTTAGAAAAGGAGGAAAAATAAAACCGATTCTCATACAGAACCGGTTTCGTTGAAAGTATAGTAAAAAATTGAAATTTAAGGGATAAGGACTGCGTTTTGTACTTCAAAATCTGCTGATGCAGAAGATTCGTTTCCGTACATATCGACTGCTTTTACCTCCACTTTGTGTTTCCCCAAAGAAAGTTTTTTCGGAAAATCTGCCATCCAGATATGTTTTGAAGCTTCAGGATTGGAAGGTCTTCGTCCTGTAAGGATAGCAGGAGCAGTGTCCCATTTGAAAACAGATAATGCAAAGTTGGGATCAATGGTTTCATTATAATCCATTTCTTCCCATTTTCCGCCGTCAATCCTGTATTCTACCTTGTCTTTTTTGCTTCCCATGAAGAAATTAGCCAGAATTTTTGCAGAAGTTTTAGACGGATGAGGAATCACTTTCGGAACGTAGAGCTGAATCTGATAATCTTCCGGTTTTCCTGCTGTTTTGTATTTTACTTTATACTGATTATCGCTGAAACTGATAAAAGAATACCCTTTTGCCGTACCATCTCTCATGGTAGAAGTCGGTAAACCGTCTTCATCGGCAGTTCCCGAATACCAGTCACCACAGGTAGTTCCTACATTATATTCATGCAAATCTTTAGAGCCTTTCCAGCCGGCTTGTTTACCATAAAAAATCTGCTGCTGAATGTGGGTATGAGCCGATAAAATCAATGCATTCTGAAACGGAGCCAGATAATCAAACAATTTCTGACGGTCAGAATTTCTGAAATTATCTTCACTTTTATGCTCCAAAGGAATGTGAAGCGAAACCACGATCAATTTATTCTTATCAACCAGCTTCAGATCGTTTTCAATAAATTTCAGCTGATCTTCACGAAATCCGCCCCAATATCCTTTTCCGTCTCTCGGATCCGGATAAAGAATATCATCCAAGATAATAAAATGAACATTTCCGTAATTGAAAGAATAATTGGCAGGACCAAAATTAGCTTCAAAAGTTTCGTCTGAGAACTGATCTTCTTTCGCATCATAGTTCATGTCATGATTTCCCATTACATTATACCAAGGCAAACCAATTTCGCGCATCACTTCTGCATACGGTTTTTGCAGGCTAAGATCATCACCCACCAAATCTCCCAAACTGATTCCCAGAACAGCATTTTTTTTGGTGTTTTTCACTTCATTTACGATAGACCTTTTAAAGTAATCAAGCTGTTTTTCTGTATACGGCTGCGGATCTCCGAATACCAGAATGTCAAAATTCTTATTTTCGTTCTGCTTGTACAAAGCAAAATTGAGTTCTTTCGGCAGCGTTCCGGTCGGAGCTGTTCCTTTATATTTGAAATCAGCAGGCGAACCTTTTGGTTTATACTGATAATAATATTGCGGAAGATTGTTTTGGTTCACCGGTGTCATAAATCCGGAAGGCTTAATCACAAAAATGGTCTGATTTTCCTGAATTGGCAAGCTGTATTGACCATTTTTATCGGTCAGAACAACCTGAACTCCATTAGAAACGGCAACACCTTCTATTCCTTTTTCGCGGTTTTCCTTCTTCTGATTTTTATTTGAATCTTCAAACACATATCCTGACACAGAAGTCTGTGAAAACGCCATTGCTGCAATGAACATGCATGGCATTAATAATTTTATCTTCATTTTAGATTTAATTGATTATTGGAGTTATTGGTTCCACCACATTTTAGTGTTGATGTTGTCTCCGCCCATATTTTGGGATGCGATCACGTAATTATCGTAATTCTGAACCTTCGTGACCGTAGGATACATCATTCTCTGCGGCATTTTCCCATTATTGAAAAGTCCGCCATTGTTTGGCAAAACAGGGAAACCCGTTCTTCGTTGTTCGTACCATTGCTGATGATCTACAAAAAATAATCCCACATATTTCTGAAGCATTATTCTTTCTAAAGTTCCGTTGTACGCCACTTTCGGATTCGCAAAATAATTAGCAGGCATTGTAGTTCCCCATTGTTCCAGCGTTGCTTTTACACCGTTTTCATAGAAAGTCTGTGCGCTTCCCGGAATAATTCCTTTAAAAGCTAATTCTGATAAAATAAACTGAAGCTCAGCATACGGCATGATCAGAATTTTCAGCGGAGCTTTCGCCAGATTCTGATTAAGATTTGAAGGTTGATAATTAAAAGTCGTTCCCAAAGCATAACCTGAAGGAGCACCTTTGTAACCAATATTTGCATTCCCAGGAATTGATTTTGCCTGAGTGAAAAACATACCCAATCTGGGATCGTTGTTATCTACCAAAGTCTGGGTAAAAAATCCTCCCGAAGCCCTGTATGCCGTAAAATCCTGCGGTCTTGCGATGGGCGGAAGCAGCGGCGCAACTCCTGAAATATCCAGAACTGCTCCATCAGCATTATTCTGAAATATTGGATAATTTACAGGATCATTAACTATTTCAGCTATTCTCTGATGAACATTCACCTCCCCGTTTCGGTTTAAAATCCTTGTTAAAAGTCTTAATGAAAGTGAATTGCAGAATTTTTTCCATTTTACGATTCCTGCCGTATTTAAATGCGCCTGGAAAAACAAATCGCCTTCCGATAATGTTTTTGTCGTATCAAAAAGTGCATTGGCTTCCTTAAGATCATTCAGCAAAAACAAATAAATATCTTTCTGCCTGTCATATTTCGGACGCATGATATTTTCTTCCAGCTTTAATGCTTCCGTCATGGGAACATCACCAAACGCATCGGTAAGATTAGCCATAATCCACGCATTCAAAACTTTAGAAATAGCAAGATAATTCTTATTGTCTTCCTTTTTAGCGGCTTCATTCAATTCTTTGACTTGTTTGAGCCATTTGTAGCTTGTATTCCAGAATCCGTTTCCTGTGCTTTCGGTAAGATAATACCTGCTGATTGTGTTTCCTTCGTTAGGAAAATCTAAAGCAACCTGCATGATATCAAATGTAAAATCATCAGCACGGTTGTATCCGTAAGAACCCATTTCATACTGAATAGGAATCAAAAAACTTCCTACCGATGGACTTTTTATACGGCTTGTATCGGTATTAATTTCCTCAAAACTTCTCTCACATGAGTTTAAACTCAAAACAGATAATGCGATTGCGGTAGATAAAAATATTTTTTTCATAATACTTAAAATTTTAGATTAACTTGAAAACCAACCGTTCTTGCTGTTGGAAGCTGTCCGATTTCGGCGCCGGGAGTAATGGTAGAATCGTTGAGAGCAGCAACTTCAGGATCAAACATCGGGAACTTCGTCCACATCCAGAGATTTTTTCCGAAAACGGCTAAAGTAAGTTCTGTAAGTTTTAAAGGAGCAATAACATCTTTTGAAAAAGAATAAGCGATTCTTGCGTCTCTCAACTTGATAAATGATGTATCAAAAGTATTGGTTTCCACATTGGCTCTTCGGTAATAATCGCCATAATAAGCAGACAGACCAACCGCTTTTGTATTTGGACTGTAAGTTCCGTCCGGATTCAGGATTACTCCCTGTCCTACGATGGTTCCGCCTGGGTTATCCCTTCCAACCAAAGTATGCTGCAGCTTTCCCTGTTCAGACATTTTATGGTGCGTCTGAGAATACGCTACACCGCCGTACTGACCGTCAAACGAAAAGCTGATCTGCCAGTTTTTAATTTTAAAATCATTCTGAAGACCTGCTCTCCATTTCGGGAATGCATTTCCTACTTTCTCTACACGGTCAGGTCTTGCAGGAAGTCCTGTTGCAGGATCATAAACTACTTCCCCATTTGGATTTCTTACCAGTTTGAATCCGTACAAATCTCCCAAAGAACCGCCAACAACAGCATTGTAATACAAAACTCCGGCAACGGTAGAAATAGTATAGAAACTTTCTCCTGCAAATTCTGGTGGTAAAGTGAGAATCTTGTTTCTGTTCATCGACCAGTTTGCGGAAATATTCCATGTAAAGTTTTGAGATTTGAATGGAAGTCCGTTCAGGCTCATTTCGATACCTCTGTTTCTTACTTTTCCGGCATTGATAATTCTACTCGAATATCCTGATTCCCATAATGTAGGTACAGTAATAATCTGGTTTTCGGTATCGTTCTGATAAAATGTGATATTATAACCTAATCTGTTTTTCAATGCTGAAAAATCCATTCCGGCTTCAATATTGGTATTATCTTCAGGCTTTAACAGAGGATTGGGATACGTTCCCGGTGTGAGAACAGAACCCACAAAATCACTTGGTGTATAGTATTTATCAAGCTGATAAGGAAGTCCAGCCACCCCAACCTTCGCCCATGAAGCTCTTAACTTCCAGTAATTGAAACTTGGAGATGATAATTTGAAAATATCAGAAAGAATAAAACTGGTACTTACCGAAGGGTAAAAGAAAGATCTGTATTGTACAGGAAGCGTACTGCTCCAGTCATTTCGTCCGGTAACGTCCAAAAATATAAGATTATCATAATGTGCACTCAATAATCCGTAAACTGAGTTGGTCTGCTGGTCACTCGGTCTCGGAACTTTAGTAATCAATGAAATGGCATTATTTAAACTGTAATCACCCGCAACTTTAAGACCTTCTGCACGATAGTCATTCATCACGTATTCATTGTAACGAATACTTCCTCCCGCATTGGCATTCAGATGAAACTTACCAAAATCTTGCTTGTACGTGAAAAGCACATCATTATTAAATTCATTATTTTTTATGTACTGTTCCCTGTAAAACCCTTTTAGATAATTGGCTGAACTGTATGGTCTTTTCGTCGTTCTCTCTTCATTCAGTATCTCAATACCTGATCTCAACATCATACTGAAATTTTTATTGAAATCGTAAGTAGCCGTAATGTTTCCTGTGATCATTTTCTTCTCGACTCCGTTCAGCATATGATAAGCAATCAGGTAAGGATTATCTATAAACGAACTGAATGGGTGAATCTGATCTATTTCTTCTTGTCCCGGCTTCCAGATAGGTCTGTACCAAGCCAGATCTACATTGGGATTCTGAAAAATCATAAAATATGAAATCGACTGATTGTTGTACCCTGTTGCCGGGAGATTATCACTCTTTGTATTGGCGTAATTGAATTTTGTTGAAATTTTAAACTTATCTGTAAGTTTATGATCGAATGAAAATGCAGCATTAAAACGGTCAAAACCAGTATTGGGCATCATCCATTTATTATCCAGATACGTTAATGAAGCTCTGAAGCTTGATTTATCATTGCTGCTTTCCAAAGAAACATTGTTGGATGAGGTAACTCCGGTTTCCCAAAATCCTTTTACATTATCACGATATGGTCTCCAAAGCTGCCTTTCTTTACTCTGTCCTAAAACTGTAGGATCATACTGGAAGTAATACTGCCCGTTAAATTTCGGTCCGAAAGCGCTGCTGGTTCCACCTGTACTTACACCGTCTGCAGAAGCTCCGTAGGAATAGAAAAATTCTCCTGCCGAGTTTTTCGCCAATGTTCCCTGTCCATACTCGTATTGATAATCCGGCCATTTTAAAACAGAATCAAAACTTAATGAAGAATTAAATGAAACTCTGAGTCTCCCATTTTTGCTTTTTCCGGATTTTGTGGTGATCATCAAAGCTCCGTTGGCAGCTCTTGAACCGTACAAGGCAGCTGCAGACGCACCTTTAAGTACCGTAACCGATTCAATATCATCCGGATTGATACTGTTTAAACCATTTCCCAAATCGATTGGTAAATCTCCACCTGTTCCAGCTCCATACGCTGCTGTTCCTGTTCCTGTCGTTGAATTACTCAGCGGAACACCATCTACCACAATAAGAGCATAATTATTATCCAATGAAAAAGATTTTTCACCTCTCAGAGTAATTCTTGCCGAACCTAAAGGTCCCGCTCCTGCTGTCTGAACCTTCAGTCCGGAAACACGACCTTCCAGACCCTGAACCCAGTTATTGTTCTGAATATTTTCAAAAACTTCAGAATTTACTTTTTCTGCCACATAACCTAAAGACTTATCCTGCCTTTTAATTCCTAAAGCGGTTACCACTACCTCATCAATTTCTTTGATGGAATCTTTCTTTACCTTCTGCTGCGCCGTTAAATTGAGGCTTATCAATCCTAAAACAGATAACAGAAGTACTTTTTGAGTCTCTCTACGCATTTCGTTTTTGTTTGCGCAAAATTATAAAGGCATTATGACGAAGGTTTTAATACGATTTTAACATTTCTTAAAGTATTTTTGAACATCATATTAAGCTATCTTTAACACATCGGCATAATCTTTTGCTTAACAGAGCTTTAAAGAAATTAAGCATTATTAATGCATATTTCCCCTTTATTTAAGGTAATTTTGAAGGTTTTCTCTCAAAAAGTTCTTTTATTAAATAAAAAAAATCTGCTCCTGATAAGAAGCAGATTCTATTTAAAACTTAAAACAATTGTTAATCCTTAAGCTGATCCGGAATATTGGTTGTGATAAAAGCGATGTTCTGTGCCTTCAGTTCATCAGCAATTTTTTTGTCATTTACAGTCCATGAATTGGTGATTAATCCTAAATCATTGGCTTCGGAAATCCAGGTCGGGTTTTTCTGGAACACGCTGTAATGATAATCCATTCCATCAAGACCTTCTTCTTTTATCTGCTGCGGAGACAATTCACCATTCAGATATTGAACTTTAAAATCGGGAGCGATTTTCTTGATCTGCTTACAGATATTCAGGCTGAAAGAAATAAACTCGCATTGATCCTCTAATTTCATTTCTTTTATCATCCTGATTGTTTTAGCAGTCATTTCATCTTCTTTTGCTTTGGTTTTATCCGGCTTGATTTCAACAATAAGCTTCAGAGATCTGTCTTTTTTGCCTTGTTTTAAATAATCTTTCAAAGTCGGAAAGCTTTCACCATTTGAAAGTTTTACCTTTTTCAGCTCTTTAAAATCTGTTTCTGAAATTTCCATCTTGTCATGATGTTCATCATGATTCACCACCAAAACACCATCTTTTGTCATTCTAACGTCAAATTCAGAACCATAAATCTTTAGGTTCTGAGCATTTTCCAAAGCTTTAATGGAATTTTCTGTTGTTGCGGGTTGTGTCTGCCAATACCCTCTGTGTGCAATAATCTTTGTTTGAGCGTTCATAAAAACCGTACCTGCTATAGCCAGCCCTAAAATTACTTTTTTCATAATAAATAACTTATTAACTAAATTTCTTCCTTGTATCTTAAAAAGAAATATATAATCAGGCAAAGGTAAAAAGACATTTTTTATCAGCTGTTAAAAAGAATGAATATTAGTTTAATGGAATATTAATTTTAATCTCAAAATCTCCTTAATACTTATTATTTTTGTGAAAAGAAACAACCGCAATGTCCGAAAACATTCAGCAAAAGATACAACAACTCCGCACAGAACTCAATCAGCATAATGAAAACTATTATCTTCTGGATGAGCCAAGCATTTCTGATCTTGAATTTGATCTGTTATTAAAAGAACTTCAGGATCTGGAAGCCCAATATCCGGAATTTCATGATGATAATTCACCAACAGTACGTGTAGGTGGCGGAATTACAAAAATATTCCCTACCATTCAGCATCAGTTCAGAATGTATTCTCTGGATAATTCCTATGATTTTGATGATTTGGCAGATTGGGAAAAACGCATCATTAAAACCATTGACGAGCCTGTAGAATTTGTTGCCGAATTAAAATATGACGGTGCCTCCATCTCTATTTTGTACGAAAACGGAAAACTGGTACAGGCAGTAACACGCGGAGACGGTTTTCAGGGTGATGAAATCACTTCTAATGTGAAAACAATTTCTGATATTCCTATTACTTTAAAAGGAGACTTTCCGGAACGCTTTTTCATGCGTGGAGAAATTTATCTGACGAGAAAAAATTTCGACAAAATCAATAAACTGCGTGAAGAAGAAGGTCTTGATCCCTTCATGAATCCAAGAAATACCGCAAGCGGAAGTCTGAAAATGCAGGACAGCGGAGAAGTAAGAAAACGCAGACTTTCATCTGTTCTTTACCAGTTTGTTGCTCAGGAAACCGATGCAGAAAGCCATTGGGAGCTGCTTCATAAAACTCACAATTGGGGTTTCACCATTTCTGAACAGGTAAAACTCTGCAAAAATTTAGATGAAATAAAAGAATTTATTAATTTCTGGGATACAGAAAGGCACAATCTGCCTTTTGAAATTGATGGTATTGTACTGAAAGTAAACTCATTAAAACAACAAAGACAACTTGGTTATACTGCAAAATCTCCTCGTTGGGCAATGGCGTATAAATTTAAAGCTGAAAAAGTGGAAACCCAATTGCAAAGTGTTTCTTACCAAGTCGGAAGAACCGGAGCAATCACTCCTGTTGCTAATCTAAAACCTGTTTTATTGGCAGGAACCGTAGTAAAACGTGCATCTCTTCACAACGAAGATATTATTAAAAAACTCGGTTTGCATGAACATGATTTTGTGTACGTGGAAAAAGGTGGTGAAATCATCCCGAAAATTGTAGATGTCAACAAAGAGAAAAGAACTTCCGAAAGCAGAGAAATCGAATATATCAAAAACTGCCCGGAATGCGGAACAGAATTGGTAAAAATTGAAGATCAGGCGATTCATTTTTGTCCGAATGATCTGCATTGTCCGCCACAGGTTGTCGGAAGAATGATTCATTATGTTTCCAGAAAAGCTTTAAATATTGATAATCTGGGAAGTGAAACAATAGAGCAACTCTACAGAGAAAAGATGGTAGAAAATCCGGCAGATTTTTATACCTTAACAAAAGAGCAGCTTCTTCCTCTCGAAAGAATGGCAGAAAAATCTGCTCAGAATATTATTGACGGTATTGAAAAATCTAAAGAAATTGCTTTCGAAAAAGTATTGTTCGGGATCGGAATAAAACACGTTGGAGAAACCGTTGCCAAAAAATTGGTGAAAAATTTCAACACCATTGATGATTTGAAGAACGCCACCGCCGAAGAGCTTTGTCAGGTGGAAGATATCGGGATGAAAATCGCTGTGAGCATCGTAGATTTCTTTAATAATCCTGAAAACATTCTGATGCTCGAAAGACTAAAATCTTATGGAGTACAATTGGAAAAAGGAGAAAACACCAACGAAGTTTTATCTGATACTCTGGAAGGAAAAACGTTTCTCTTCACAGGAAAACTCTCTCTTTTCACCAGAGAATCTGCCGAGGAAATGGTAGAAAAACACGGCGGAAAGAACATTTCTGCAGTTTCTAAAAACCTGAATTATCTTGTTGTCGGCGAAAAAGCAGGAAGCAAACTGAAAAAAGCACAGGATATTGGGACGATTGAGATTCTTGATGAGCAGCAGTTTCTGGATTTGATAGAGAAATAACTAGGTTTATCTTTAATTAAACTAAAGACTGCCTTTTTAGGCAGTCTTTTTGTTGTCATTTAACAAAATTTAGTTTATGGACTTCCTTAAAGATCACTCTATTCAGAACGAGCTTTTGTTGATATTTATTTCCGTTTTACTCGGAATTCTGATCGGAGCAGAGCGTGAATACAGAAACAAATCTGCGGGTTTACGTACCTTTATTCTGGTTTGTTTCGGGTCTTGTCTTTTTACTATTTTATCCATCAAAATAGGAGTTGACGATCCGGACAGAATTGCTGCCAATATCATTACCGGGATTGGGTTTTTGGGAGCCGGTGTAATTTTTAAAGGAGACACAAAAATAGACGGAATTACAACCGCCACAACAATCTGGGCAACGTCTTCTGTCGGGATGGCAGTTGGCTCGGGTTATGTATATTTATCTATCTTGGGAACATTTCTCATTCTGATGGTTTTAAGTTCGCTTAATTTTTTTGAAAAATTTATTGACAACCATCACAAAATCAGAGAATACACCATTGCAGTAACCGATTTTAAGTCGGTGGCACACTGCGAAGTTTTATTTAAAACTTATCATCTCAGATTTAAAGTTGCAAAACAAAAATACAATCAGGGAACTTTGGTTACATCCTGGATCGTTACCGGAAAAAATAAAGACCACGAATCTCTGATGCAACACCTTATGAAAGACGAAAACATTTTTTCTTATGAGTTTTAAATGATAATAAGAATTTGTTTAAGTTCATTTAAGAATCTAAGTTTCCTAAAAAACAATTATAAAAATACAATATGGATAAGCTATAATTTTTTTTTATTTTAAATTAAAAAAAGATCATATTTCCGTTAATTTTCAAAACATAAATCTAAAACCTGAGTTTTACTTTAATAAAAAAACTAAAATGCTTATTTTAGACAAAATTTTTTATAATGATAAAACGTAATATTCTTATTGCTTCTGCATTTTTCAGTTTTTCTTTGGGAATTGCGCAGCAGTATGGTGGAATGTGGATTCCGACCGAACTTAATGAAAAGGAAATGAAAAATCTCGGAATGAAAATTTCTGCAAAAGATATTTTCAATACCCAAAAACCGAGTATTAAAGATGCAGTAGTACAGTTCAATGGCGGTTGTACAGCAGAAATTATTTCTCCGAAAGGATTATTACTTACCAATCACCACTGTGGTTATGGGCAGATTCAGTCACATTCAACAGTACAGAATGACCTTCTTTCTAATGGTTTCTGGGCTAAAAACATGAATTCCGAACTGCCAAATCCGGGAGTTACCGTAGATTTTATTGTTGATATAAAGGAAGTAACAACACAGATTCTTCAGGGAACAGAAAATCTTCAGGAACCTGAACTATCAAAAAAAATCGCAGCCAATATTGACACTTACAAAAAATCTCAAAAAACTGAAGATTATCAATCAATTTCTGTAAAGTCGATGTACTACGGCAATAAATTTTATGCCTATGTGATTGAAACCTATAAAGATGTACGATTGGTAGGCGCTCCGCCGCAAAGCATCGGGAAATTTGGAAGTGATACAGACAACTGGGTTTGGCCAAGACACACGGGAGATTTTTCTATGTTCAGAATTTACGCTGATAAAAACAACAAGCCTGCAGAATATTCTAAAGACAACGTTCCTTACGTTCCGAAACATTATTTACCGGTTTCCATCAAAGATAAAAATGAAAATGATTTCACTTTTGTTTTCGGATTTCCGGGAAGAACAACAGAATATCTTCCTGCCATCGCCGTAGAAAAAATCATGACTGAAATAGATCCTGCAAGAATTGCAGTGCGCGATGTTGCTCTGAAAACTCTGGACGAAAAAATGCGAACCGACGATGCCACAAGAATACAGTATGCATCTAAATATGCTTCTGTAGCGAACTATTGGAAAAAATGGATCGGTGAGGTAGAAGGTCTGAAAAAATCTAACGCAGTACAGAAGAAAAAGAATTACGAAAACTCTCTTGCTGCCAAAAATCCTGCAATAAAAACAACGATTGACCAGATCAACAAACTGTATGCAGATCAGGCTCCTTTTGCACTCAACAATGCCTATTACAGTGAAGTGGTAAGAAACGCAGAGACATTAATGCTTGCGAATATGTTTTCTGGTTTTATTGCTTCTGCAGAAGCAGGAAAATTGGATGAGAAAGGGGTTGCATCATTCAAAAAAAGACTTACTTCTTTCTACAAAGATTATAATGCAGAACTTGATGCTAAAGTAACAGCAAAACTTTTAGCATTATATGCCAATAAGACTGCTCCACAGTTTTTACCTGCCGGTTTTGCAGAATTTAAAGATGAAAATCAAAATATCATCAGTATTGAAAAACTTTCAAAGAATTCTGTGATCACAGGAAGATCAAACGTAAACGGAGCTTCATTAAGCGAAAATATTGATAAAGCGTTTTCTAATCAGGATAATTTAATTAAAACCATCAAAAAAGATCCTGTTTATGAGCTTTTCATGAATATAAGAAATACTTATATGAAATCTGCAGATCCTCAGTTTACCTCTTTACAGACCCAGATTGATGCTTTGCAGAAAAAATATATGGCACAGCAAATGGAAACTGATAAAGACAGAAAATTTTTCCCGGATGCCAATTCTACCCTTCGTGTAACATACGGACAGGTAAAAGGTTCTACTCCGAGAGATGCTGTTTCCTACGATTATCAAACGCATTTAGCCGGAGTAATAGAAAAGTATGTTCCTGGAGATTATGAGTTTGATGTACCCAAAAAACTGATTGATCTTTACAACAAAAAAGATTACGGTATTTACAAAGATAAAACCGGTGACGTCCCTGTCGGATTTACTGCAACCAATCATACAACAGGAGGAAATTCCGGAAGTCCTGCTCTTGACGCAAAAGGAAACTTAATTGGATTGAACTTTGACAGACAGTGGGAAGGAACCATGAGTGACATCAATTATGATCCGCGTTTCAGCAGAAACATTATGGTTGATACGAAATATATTCTCTTCATTATTGATAAATTTGCCGATTCCAAATGGCTGATTGATGAAATGAAGATTGTAAAGTAAAGACTTAATCTATATTATAAATGTCCTGAAAATATTTCAGGACTTTTTTTATGCAAAATATATTGTCTGAAATTATTATTTATATCGACTGTTCAATTTATAATTTTCACATAATAATACCACAACTGTTAAAATAAAGCAATTTTAAAAACAATTAATAATTTTATAAATAAATAACATAATTCAGTTAAAATTAAAAAATTAATAAAAGTACAATATTATATATCATTTATATTTATAGATTGTCTACTTTTGCAAAAGTTATATAAATCAAACTGAATATGAGAAAACACTACAAATGTCCGTCACTGTGGAGCAGTAACGGTTTAAAAAAAGCAGGGATTTCGGTTCTTGCATTATTTGGAGCAATCCAGGGTTTAAATGCACAAGTAAGTGATTACATTTTTTCACAAAGCAACGGAACCTTTAGCAGTATTGCATCTACAGGCACAATCGTTACCGGAAGTGAAGCTACAACTTCCACTACCAATGACACCACAGGGTGGACTGTAACAATTCCTTTCAATTTTAATTTCAACGGCACAGATTACACTTCAATTTATGTAAACTCCAACGGAGGTGCTGTATTTGGTTCAACTACGAGTAACGCTGCTACTGTAATATCTTCATCTACAGGATATTCTGGTGCTGTTGGTGTTATGAACCGAGATTTATGGGGAGTATTTATTACATCAGGAGTTACTACAAGTGGGTCAGATATTATCACCAATGTGGGTTCTTTTAAAGGAATCGAAATTGGTAAAACACTTAACAACGTTAATGGAATACCTCTAAATGCAACTATTACAGCTTTCGATGAAACTGCGGGAACTATAACTATGTCTGCACCTGCTACTTCCAGTTCTTCTGCTGCTGTTGTGAGATATGGATCCGGTAAAGTTTTAACTTCTGTTGAAGGTACAGCACCCAATAGAGTATTTGTTATTGAATGGATAGGATATAATGACTTTAATGCTTCTGTTTCAGGAAGTAATTACCTTAACTTCCAATTAAGGTTATCAGAAACCACTAATGTAATTTCTACCGTCTACGGGCCGTACTACAACGTTAATACTACTTCAAGAACAAATCAGATCGGTTTGAGAGGTGCTACTAATACGGATTTTAATAACAGAATCGGTGCTGTAGGAAATCCATGGGACAGTACGTCTCCGGGAACCTCTAACAGTTCTAACGTATCCAGAGACAATACCAACTTTCCTGCTTCAGGATTAACATTTATGTGGACACCCTCTACCTGCAAATCTCCGACTGCTCCAACGATTACAAGTTCTTCAATCACAGCTAATGAGGCACAAGTTACATGGACAGCTTCACAATCTAATCCAACTAATGGATATGAAGTTTATTACAGTACCTCAAATACTGCTCCTACAATGAGTACAGTACTTGATGCTACAAACTCTGTTACCTCTGCTACAAACTCTGCTACAATAAACGGTCTGACTCCTTCTACAATGTATTATGTATGGGTAAGATCAGCTTGTTCTTCTTCAGACAAGAGTAATTGGACATCTTCAGCATCATTTACCACACTACCAACATGCTTTGTCCCAACCGCTTTAACGGTTAATAGCGCTACAATAACAGCAAACAGTGCTACTGCATCTTGGACAGCTCCTTCAACGACTCCTGCAAATGGATATGAAGTTTACTACAGCACCTCCAATACAGCACCTACATCTAGCACTGTATTAGATGCAACCAATTCTCTAACATCCACTACAACATCTGTTACGATTGGAAATCTGCTTAATAGTACGACTTATTATGTTTGGGTAAGATCTGTGTGTATCGGTACAGACAGAAGCGTTTGGACTGCAATGAGCTCTTTCAGAACTTTATGTCAACCACCAGCACTTCTATCAACAACAGGAGCTACCGTATGTCCCGGGAACACAGCAACCCTTTCTGCTACTGCAGATACGGGAGCAACAATAAACTGGTATAGTTCTGCAAATGGTGGTACTGCGATAGCAACAGGTAATTCTTTCACTACTCCATCAATAAATTCGACTACAAGTTACTGGGCAACTGCCTCAACAGGATCTACCAATTCAGCTGGTCTAACGAACGCTATTTCGACGAGCGGTTATACTTTGGAAGCAGGTTTATTTTTCAATGCAATAACTAGTTTTACATTAGAAGGAGTATATGTTTATCCTACCGGAACCGGTGCCGGAACTGTAACTATTGCTTTACAGGATGGAAGTGTCTCTCCGGCAACGACTATCGAATCTATTACGGTAAATTTAACAGGTAACGCAACACCGGTTAAAACTTATGTCCCTCTTAACTTTACGGTTCCTGTGGGTACTAATTACAAATTAATGATGATGACAAGAACAGGTCTTGTTACAGGATTAATAAGAGAATCCGGAACAACTTGGGGATCTTATCCACTTACAGTACCGGGCGTATTATCTATTACTAATGGAAATTGCTGTTCAGGGAACACTACATCAACCAGCTATTATTATTTCTATGACTGGAAAGTTGTAACAGGATGTGAATCAGCAAGACAACAGGTTACCGCTACAGCAGATTCTTCGGTTTGTCTTGGAACATCAGAAACTGATCTTACGAAAAACAACATTAAGGTTTATCCTAATCCATTCTCTGATGTATTGAATATTTCGGACATCAAGAATGTGAAATCAATTTCTGTTATGGATATTGCAGGCAGATTGGTTAAAACTTTCGACAAACCTGCTTCTACGCTTCAATTAAGAGAATTAAATGCAGGAATGTATATGATCGTTCTTCATATGAACGACGGTACAAAACAGACATTGAAAGCTATTAAAAAATAGTGTAGCAAATTTCAATTATCAATAAAGGTCGGAAGAGTTTTCTTCCGACCTTTTTTATTGTTAGCATTAAACTTAGCTTTTATTGAAAATTATTTTGCAGCCAACTCTTTAATAAGATTTTTATCTTTAATACCCAAAAATCTCCTCCAGATCAAGTTCCTGAAAACTTCCCATCTTATGGACTGCATCCATATTCAGGTTTTCTTTTTTTCCAATAATGGCAGTATTGAACTGTATAGATTTTATTTCCTGATTATAAAAATATCTTAAATCCTCAAATCTCAGGTTTTCAATCTGATGGTAAATGTCTTTTCTGAAATCATGCCTAATTCCTAGTTTCTGGAGCCGTAAAGTGTTAAAGAATACATTCGTTCGTGTAATTCTTGTTGATGCAATTTGCTTTAAAGCAGATTTTTTGGCATTTTCAAACTGAATAGGAAATTCAGGAAGTTCAGACATCAGGCTTACCATCGTTTCTACCGCAAGCTGAAGTTTATCCGGCTGTGTTCCGATATAGGTACTGATGTAATCAGAATGATTCAGTTCCGAATTAGGAGAATAAGAAACATAGGCAGAATACGCGAGACTTTTACTCTCTCTTATTTCCTGAAACACAATTGAAGACAAACCACGACCGAAATATTCGTTAAAAACATTGATTTTCCCAAAGTTTTCAGGATTTACAAAATTTCCTTTTCCAATTTTACTCATTTCCATCTGCACCATATCATAGTTGGTAAAATAAACCATTCCGGAAGTTTCAGGTTCGGGATACTGTTTAGGTGCAGAAACCTTAAGGGTTTCATCTGCAATATATTTAGGAATATAATTTTTAAAACCGTCAAAATTTTTACCGTAGAAGAAAACCTGAAACGGATAGCTGAAAAGCTTCTTCATTCTGTCAGTAAAATCTTTTACTTCTGTATTTTGAAGCTCATCTTTAGAAATTACATCCAGAAATCTGGAGGTCTTTCCGAGTTTCGTATATGTTGTAAGAGCAGTCATAATACGATTTTTATCTTTTTTTCCTGCTTCACGGCTTTCAAGGACAGTTGCCACAAACTGCTGATAGATTTTCTCATCCGGTTTTACATCAGAAAGCCAGTGAAGCAACAGTTCTAAACCTTTTTCGATATTAGACTCAAGCCCGCTCAAAGAAATTGTAAGCTGATCTGAAGTAGTTTTAAAATCGTGGGTAATCCCAATCTTGAAAAACTCTTTTTTTAAATCATCCGGTGAAAACTTTTCAGTTCCCAAATACTGAATTAGCTGAGTTGAAATGCCCAGTTTCCGGTCATGATCACTTCCCATCGGAAAAATAAAATGCAGCTGAGCAATATCGTTATACTTATTTTCCACAAAGCTCAGTTTTTTATCTTTGATAACATCCGTAGAAATTTCTTTTTGATAATCAATATATTCCGGTTGAATATCTTCTTTTTTATCATTTAAAATTTCCAGTAAAAAGTTAGACTGTGCATCACGATTAATCTTTACAGGAGTGATTCCCGGATTTTCAACTCTCAGAAGTTTATCATTAATCCCTTTTTCTTTATTGATTACTACATAATTGTCTCTGAAAAAATCATTCGCAAAATGTATTACATCATCTTTGGTAAACGAAGCGTAAACATTCATCTCGTTCAGCTCTTCGGCCCAAGATCTTCCTTTAATGTAAGTATCATAAAGATTGGTTGCCAAACCTTCAGCAGTTTCCAGTGCTTTCTGACGTTGTATTTTAAAATCATTAATAATTGCAGGCAGCATCCAGTCAGGAAAAGTTCCCTGTTTTACTAATTCAATTTGTTCAAGAATCATTGCTTTTGCCTCATCTAAGGTCTGATTTTCTTTAGGAACGGCTACAACAGAGAAATACCCGTATTGTTTTAAACCTAAAGAAAATGCCTGCGCCCAAAGCATTTTCTGAGTCTGATTGATATTCAGATCCAGCAATCCTGCCTCTCCTCTATTGCTTAAAATATTGGCGGTAATATCAGCAAGCATTGCTTCCCTGCTGCCATAACTGTCGGTTCTCCAGGCTAACTGAACTCTTGGTGTTGTCGGACTTTTTACTGTTCTCTCAACAATTTCAGTCAATGGTTTTTCGATAATAAGGTCTTTCTGCGGTAATTCTTTATAAGGAATGGCACCAAAATATTGCTCAGCCAATAAAACCGTTTCTTCAAAATCAAGATCTCCTACCAAAACAATACCGTAATTATTAGGCACATAATATTCATCAAAATATTTGTGAATTGCCTTCATTGAAGGATTTTTCAGATGATCCGGATCTCCCAGTGTCGTTTGCTGTCCGTTGGGATGGGTAGGAAACAAGGCATCCATCAACTCATAATTCACCAATCTTGAATCATTATCCTGAGCGCGGTTGAACTCTTCATAAACAGATTCCAGCTCCGTATGAAAAAGCCTTAAGACCATTTCAGAGAATCTTTCTTTCTCAATTTTGAGCCACTTTTCAAGCTCATTTTTAGGAATATTATTTTTGTAAACCGTCTCATCAAACCAGGTGTGTGCATTGGTTCCAGTTGCTCCCAAAGACGAAATCGCTTTATCATATTCGTTTGGAATAGCATACTGACTTGCTTCCAGAGAAAGTTCGTCTATTTTTTTATAAATTTCTTTCTTTTTTTCGGGGTCTGATTCAGCTTTATGTTTTTCAAACAAATCTGCTATTTCATCAAGCAAAACCTTTTCTTTTTCCCAGTCTTTTGTTCCTAGCTTTGAAGTTCCCTTAAACATCATATGTTCCAGATAATGGGCAAGACCTGTATTATCTGAAGGATCATTATTGCTTCCTGTTTTTACCGGAATAAAAGTCTGGATTCTGGGAGCATCAAAATTCTGGGCAAGGAAAATTTTAAGCCCGTTTTCTAAGGTGTATATTCTTACCTTATTTTCATCATGCTCTACTGTAATGTATTCATAATTATTTTTATCAAATTGTGTCTGTTCAGTATATTTCTTATGCATCATAACAAAAAAGATGAATTCTGATTATTCAGAAATCTTACAAATTTACGGATTAGAAAGTGGAATGTGGGATATTAATGATGATGATTGAGAAAATTGATAAACAAATTCTGAATCTATGATAATGTACAAGTCTTTTTACATTCAGCTATATCTGTGATGAACAATTTTTAAGCTTGATGAAACCAATTAAATTATAAATCTCTATCCCGTAGTCAGGTTATTTACCCAATGAAAAAGCCGTCTGCGAATAGAGACGGCTTTAAAATTTATTTTGTCCAGTTGATTTTTGAATGTTGCACTTCTTCAGAATTGGTTCCGATCATGATGTCAAACTCACCCGGTTCCCAATCGTAATTTAGTTCTCCATTGTAAAATTTAAGCTGTTCTGGGGAAATATCGAAAGTGATTTTCTTAGATTCTCCTTTTTTAAGCATAACTTTCTGGAAGCCTTTCAGCTCTTTTACAGGTCTTGTAATACTTCCCACCATATCTCTGATGTACAACTGTACAACTTCAGCTCCGTCATAATTTCCTGAATTTGTAACCGTAACTGAAGCCTGAATTGTCTGATTTCCTTTTGGATTTGCATTCGACACCGTAATATCAGAATAATTGAATTTTGTGTAGCTTAAACCAAAACCAAACGGATATAAAGGCGTATTACACTCATCCATATAATTGGAACGGAATCTTTCATACTGACATTTATCTACTTTATCCTGAGCTAAAGGACGCCCTGTATTTTTTGAATTGTAGTAGATAGGAACTTGTCCCAAACTTCTTGGGAAAGTCATTGGTAGTTTTCCTGAAGGGTTAACTTTTCCGAAAAGAACATCAGAAATCGCATTTCCTGCTTCTGAACCTGCAAACCAAACATTTAAGATCGCATCCGGAGTATCTTTCATATTCGTTAAAGCTAAAGGACGCCCCGTGAAAAGGACCACCGCAATTGGTTTTCCTGTTTTCTTCAATTCATTTAACAAATCAATCTGAGACTGTGGAATTGTAATTTCAGTTCTTGAAGAAGACTCACCGCTCATCTCTGCAGATTCGCCGATGGCTAAAACAATAACATCTGCTTTATTGGCAACATCTACTGCCTCTTTTAGTAAAACTTCTTTGGAACGGTTATCTCTGTCGGTTTTTTTTCCGTGTGCTGCATAAATGTCTTCCAATTTTGCATCGTAATCAATATTGGCACCTTTAGCAGAAATAAACTTTACGTCTTTCCCGTAGTTTGCCTGCAAACCTTGCATTAAATTGACTGCATTAGCATGTTTTGCTGCTACACTCCAAGTTCCTGCCATATTCATTGAGTTGTTGACCAATGGTCCTATAACGGCGACAGTTCCCGACTTTTTCAAAGGAAGAACCTGATTGTCATTCTTCATTAAAACCATAGATTGCGCTGCTGCATTTCTTGCAATCGTTCGGTTTTCTAAATTGTAAACTTCTTTTGCTGCTAATTTTGCATCTCCGTAACGGTAAGGATCATCAAATAATCCCAAATCATATTTTGCTTCCAGAATTCTTTTGGCTGCCATATCAATTTCAGCCTGAGTAACTTTCCCTTCCTGCAAAGATTTTTTAAGTGTTGTTAAAAATCCTTCGCCTACCATATCCATATCCACTCCCGCTTTTAAAGCTAAAGCCGAAACCTGCTGAAGATCACCCATTCCGTGGTCTACCATTTCGTTGATTCCTGTATAATCGGTTACTACAAAACCTTTGAAATTCCATTTATTTCTTAAAACTTCTGTCTGCAACCATCTGCTTCCCGTTGCCGGAACTCCATCTACTTCATTGAAAGAAGCCATCACAGAAGCTACCCCTGCATCTACTGCAGCTTTATAAGGCGGAAAATACTCATTAAACATTCTTACATGACTCATGTCTACCGTATTGTAATCTCGTCCCGCTTCACCTGCTCCGTACAGTGCAAAATGCTTTACACAAGCTAAAATAGTATTGCTAAGAGATAAATCTTTCCCCTGATAACCATACACCATGTGCTTTGCAATTTCGCTTCCCAAATAAGGATCTTCACCAGAACCTTCAGAAACTCTTCCCCATCTTGGTTCGCGGGAAATATCGGTCATTGGAGAAAACGTCCAGTTGATTCCGTCTACGGAAGCTTCTTTAGCTGCCACTCTCGCTGACTGCTGAATGAGATCCATATCCCACGAAGCTGCAAGTCCCAAAGGAATAGGAAAAGTAGTTTCGTAACCGTGAATAACATCCATTCCGAAGATCAAAGGGATTTTCAGACGACTGTTTTCAACAGCAACTTTCTGTACGGCACGAATTTTATCCGCACCTTTTATATTGAAAAGTCCTCCGACTAAACCTTGCTCCACTTTTTTTCCGATGTCTGAACTTTTAGCCAAACCTGTAGTAAAATCTCCTGAACTTGGCAAATTGAGCTGTCCGATTTTCTCGTCTAAAGTCATTTTTGCCAAAAGGCTTTCTACGAAAGCTTTCTTTTTAGCCTGATATTGTGCGGTCTGAAAAGACTGAACCGGTTTCGTGACGATCTCCTGCGCTGAAAACATAGGCGCAAGAGCTAATGCTGCTATTACAATTAAATTTTTACTCATAACTTCTTCATTTTTTGAGGAACTTGTGAATCTCAGATCTCATAATTCCTATACCTTAATACTATTTCTTTCGTTTAATACTCAATGATTCTTTTTAAAGCAAAGAAAAACTAAATAGTTAATTTCTCAAAGTTTTTTATCATTTAATTACGCTGATGCTTTTTCTTTTTGATAACATCCATTCGTATAACTTAGGATTTGAATAGGTGGAATCCCATGAATTGTGATTGTCATTTGGGAATATCGTTAATTCTGCCGTTGGATTGATGGGATGCAGTTTTTGGTAAAAATTAAAGGCATTTTCCGGTAAAACCACATCATCCATTCCGCCGTGAAAGATTTTCATGTTTAAATTTTTGTACTGATGAATATTGGCATACATTACTCTGTCAGTAGGCGCACAAACTGAAACTACCGCCGCAAACATTTCAGGATGTTCCATTGCTAATTTCAATGTTCCCCATCCTCCCATTGATAAACCTGTTAGATAAATTCTTGAGTCATCAATTTTATGCTTTGCCTGAATTTCTTTGATTAAATGATATACGGTTACCGTATCCCACCACGTATTTTCAGGACATTGAGGAGCGAGAATTGCAACTGGCTCTTTGATCAGGCTTTTGTATGTAAACGGACTGTGCGCTTTTACTTTTTCCAGGTCGTTTCCTCTTTCTCCGGAACCATGTAAAAACACGATCAATGGAACATTTCCTTTTGCATTTTGAGGATAATCTAAAATGTAGGAAATTTTTTCCTGTCTTTTGATTTCTTTATTGAGTTCTGTTTTTATTTCCTGAGCCGTTGTAAGTGTGGTAAGCCCGAAGAATAAAACAGGAAGTAATTTTATGTTTAATTTCATTTAATATTTTAAAATTGATATTTTAATTAATAAGTCGATCCTATGGAGATTTTAATAATTAACCGAGATTATTTTTGTAATCCTTGTCAAGGTTTGAAACCTTGACAAGGATTTTTTGAAGTTCTTTGTTATTAGCCCCGATAGAAGCGGCATCCTTTTTTGTTGCAGGCGGAGCGGAGCGGAGACTGTAACAAAAAAGATACAGCGGATAGCGGGAAATAGCTCCTAAAAAAATTATTTGATGTTATACTTTTCTGATTTGAAACTTAACTTCTTTAATCCTTGTTGAATTTCTGGCGCGTTCATGAATAATTTCCAAAGAAATCCGGTTCGGTAATTTTCGATCATCGGCGCTATTGTTCCCTGATCTATTGCTAAATATCTTGGCGTAAACCAATTATCATAATGAATGGAAGTTGCGTCGTAAGGACCTGCAGTTCCTATAAATTCGGGTTTGTGATTGTATAAAAACTTCAGAAAATCCATTGATTCTTTGGGAGTATACGGGAAACTGCTCAACGCTGCTGTAGGAGTAATTACTCCGTGATCATTCTGCGGAAAATGTGCATTGTAGCCTGTTCCACCGTTTTTATTGCGTGTGTAACTTGCCGTCAATCCCCAATAATTGGGTCCGTAACCTTTCCATTGCTTTGGATTTTCTAAGCAGTATTTATAATCAATAAGTACCTGATTTTTATTTAAATCGAAGTAATTTTTGATAAGCTTGTCTGATAAATTCGTAGGATCTAACCCAATATATGAATAATGCGCCCAAAATAAAGGTCCGCCATATTCTTCGGCTCCGTTGTGTTTTACAAACATCGGAAGTCCGTATTTTTCTTTATTTGAAATGTAAGTTCCGTTTCTTGTCCAGCCTTTATAATAAGTTTCCGCATCGATAGAATACGTAGGTGACGAAGCAGCAAGAATGTAGGTAATCAAACACTCATTGTATCCTTGCAAAGGAAAATTCATATCCCATTGATATTCCGGCGACCAATGCCAATACAAAACTTTTTCTCCGCCTTTGGTGTACCAGTTCCACTGAATTCCTTTCCAAAGGTCGTCACATTTTTTGGCTAAAGCTTTTTCTTCGGCATTTCCGTTTTTGAAATATTCGCGAACCATCAAAATACCGGAAGTTAGAAATGCTGTTTCCACCAAATCTCCACCGTTATCTTTTTTTCCGAAAGGAACGGTTTTTCCTGTTTCACCGTTGATCCAGTGTGACCAAGCTCCTTTGTGACGGTCGGCTTTCGCCAAGAAATCCATCATGGTGGTGAGCCTTTTCACAGCCTCCTTTCTTGGAACAAAGCCTCTTTCTACACCAACTAATATTGTTGCCAAGCCAAATCCTGAACCTCCAGTTGTAATAACGTGTTTATCTTTGTCCGGATAAATATCGTCTTCATGATAACGTTCCCTCCCCAACATAGAATTGGGCTCTGCGTAATCCCAGAAGTATTTGAGTGCATCTTTTTGAACTTTGTCCAGCAACTGCTCGTCAGCTGTGTTGGATTTGACGGCAGCTGTGTCTGAAATATTCTGATTGATCTGGCTGTTTTTGCAGGAAATTACGACTAATGCTAAACCTCCTGTCAGTAGTATCTTTTTCATTTTTAAATTTTATGGTTAAAACTTAACTGAAGATTTTAAACTTCAGCTAAGCAAATTTTGATTTTATTAAAATCCATATTGCGTAGAATGAAAACCAAGCTTGATTAAACCTTGTTTAACATCCGGCGCATTCATAAATAATTGCCATAAAAACTGAGTTTTATGGTTCTCTATCATAGGTGCAATGGTTCCCTGGTCTATTGCTAAATATCTTGGCGTTACCCAATTATAATGTACTGAATATGCATCATACGGTCCTGCAACTCCTATGTACTTACTGTAATTTTCATTGTAAAGAAATCTGAGCATATTCATACTTTCAACTGGTGTATATGGCATATTTGAGAGTGCCGCAGTGGGAGTAATGATTCCCAAATCATTGCTTGGCTGATGCGCAGCATAATCATCTCCTCCTGTGAGAGGATTTCGGGAATAACTTGCTGTAAGTCCCCAACTTTTTGAATTGTAACCCAGCCAGCCTTTCGGATTGGTAACACAATACTGATACATGATTTTCGCATGATTTGTAGTGGCATTACCGTAATTCACATATTCATCCGATAATCCTCTAGGATCTAATCCCATAAATGAATAATGTGACCAAAACATAGGACCTACATTTGCGGGTGCTGTATTATGACTGACTACTAATGGGAGACCATATTGGGAAGTTCCATTGACAATAGCACCACCTCTCGCCCAACCTTGCTGATAAACCGGTTTGGTAATTGTATGAGTCGGAGAAGCTGCTGCCATTACATATGTAATTAAAGTTTCGTCAAAACCTTTCAACTGCATATTCATTTCAAAATTATAATTTGGAGACCAATGCCAATATAATGTGTTCTCACCTTTCGTATACCAACTCCATTCGATTCCTTTGAAAAGTGTGTCGGCTTTTTGTGATAATGCAATCTCCGAAGGATCTGTAGAGTTTTTGAAATATTCTCTTACACAGATTAAGCCCTGAGTTAAGAAAGCTGTTTCTACTAAATCTCCACCATTGTCTTTTGGACCAAATGGAATTACCTGACCCGTATTTCCGTTCATCCAATGAGGCCATGCGCCGTGAAAACGGTCAGCATTCTGAAGAAAATTCAATGCAATTGATAATCTTGAAACTGCTTCAGCCTTCGTAACATAGCCATTTTTGATACCTACCAGAATTGTCATTAATCCAAAACCAGATCCTCCTGCCGAAACGACGTTAGCATCTTGTCCCGGATTATCGGTATGGTATCTTTCTCTGGCCAGTTTGGAGTTACTTTCCGCATAATCCCAAAAATATTTTAATGCATCTTTCTGCACCATTTCGATGAGCTGGGTGTCGGTGTATTGGGTAGGAGTTTCAGTATTCCCGCCACCGCCGCCAATCGGTGTTCCTGTACTTGGAAGATTATCATCAGAAGAGCATGAAAACAAAGCCAATCCTAAAAATATTGATGTCATTATTTTTTTCATAATTGCAAGTATTAAAAAAAGAGCCCAATTAAGGGCTCTATATTATCTGTTATCCTTTTCTAATTTATAAAGAGCTACAACATCTCCACTTGATAATGCCGTATTATAAATTCTAAACTCATCAAGCTGACCGGCATAACTAGTTGCCCAGTCTTGTTGAGAACCATTATTTTGCGGAGGTACTGTTTCAAATTGATGGGATCCAAAAACCACTTTACCATTAGTACCTGACATCACAAACTGACCATATCCTTGTGCTGCACCAGCAGAATTGTTAATATCCCCTGGATCGCTTGCGTACCAAGGTGCTGATCCTGCTAAACCAGTAGCGGGAGCGTAAGCAAAACCTGTTAAATTTGCAGCCGGCTCTCCATTAATAAAACAACTAACTTTACTTGTAGATGAATTGTAAGAAACTGTTACGTGAAACCATTTATTCTTCTGGTTATCAATATTCATAATAACACCCTGTCCTTTCCAAGAAACTCCAGGTCTGCTGTTCTCAACACCCAATTTTAGTCTGATCCTATCTGGTTTTGTAGAATCTGGATTTTCAATAAATAAATTGATACCACCCCAAAATTCTGTAGGTCTAACTATCGTAAAAATTCCTTGCGCCCCTTTACCTTGTCCGGGTGTTGCCGGATCAACCGTATTGGCACTCTTCATCCAAAAACTGATTGTGAAATTATTAAGATTGGTTATTGCACTTGTTGCATTGGCAACAGCATATCTCATTTGTGAATTTGAGCCATTGTAGGCATTACCTTTTACTCCGGCAGCAAATGCAACATTAGTAGGAACTGCACCTGTAATATTATTTTTAGAATCAGTAAGATTATTTTCGAAACTCAATTTCGCAACAAGATTTCCTGAAGCAATCTCATCTGAATTTGTATAACCTCCAATCTCTACATAAGGTACGGCTGGGTTATCTTTATCAATACTGTCTTCACAGCCTGATAGAAAAGCACAAACAGCTATCAGAGAACCAAAGTATTTTAATTTATTTGTTTTCATTTTTTATATATTTTATTAGTAACCAGGGTTTTGACTAGCCAAACCTTTCGCTTCAAGAATAAACTTATTTGGAATTGGGAATACCTCATGAGTACCCACTTTAAATGTTTTACCATTTGCTGCCATTGCAGACTGAGCCTGACCAGTTCTTACTAAATCAAACCATCTATCATGTTCCATAGCCAATTCCAATCTTCTTTCTTTATAGATTGCCATTCTCATATCTAATTGTGACACTGCAGTTGTATTTGCTAATCCAGCTCTGTTTCTTACTTGATTTAAAAAACCTGCTGCTGTTGCAGTCTGTCCAAGCTCATTCAAAGCTTCAGCCTTCATCAACAAAACCTCTGAATATCTCAAATATCGAATGTTTGCATCAGTATCAGCGTCCCCAGTAAAAGCAGAAGAATATGCTTTATAATTGTAATAATTATTTTCTACAGTTGCAGGAACTACTCTTCCATCATAAAGCGTTGTAGGCTTTGCAATAATTGTAGCATCTCTTCTTTCGGTATCACCTTCAGCATTAAACGCATCCATAAGACTTTGAGAAGGAGTATTGAAACCCCATCCCCATCCACCGGCACCTCTTGCACCTTGGACCTGTGAATATTGCTGAATACCCGGCTGACCCGGACCTCCTTTTCCTTGAATTTCAAAAATAGATTCTGCATTGTTTTCTCCTGAAACTTTATAAATATCCTGAAAATTAGGAGTTAATGAATATCCTGTTACCTGATCACAGTGATCAATAACCTGCTGCCATTTTTTCTGATACAGTGATACTTTTGCCAGTAATGCATGTGCTGCACCTTTAGATGCTCTTCCTACATTATCACCGGTGTAAGCTGTCTTTTGAGGTAAGACTGCGATTGCAGCCTGCAAATCACTTTCAATAAAAGCATAAATTTCTGCTTTTGATTTTCTTGTGAAAACCATTGTACGATCTTCTTCTGTATTTTCAAATACTTTATTTACTAATGGTATATCTCCATAACTTCTGACTAATATAAAGTAAGAAAATGCTCTTAAGAATTTTGCCTCTCCTTCTAATCTGCTTCTCAAAGATGCATCAGCTTTATCTAAAAGAGGAAGATATCTTAACGCCTGATTAGACCTGTTAATTGCCTGATAATGTCCTTCCCAAACATCTTGAAAAGATGGTGATGTAGATGAAAATGTAAGCGCATCCAATACATCCTTATCACTTCCCGAATCTCCTGGAGAAGATCCTTTATCAGCATCGTCACTCGTTATACTGCTGATTCCAATCCATGCAAATGAACTGATATTCCAATCAAGATACTTTGCATAAATAGATGTTACAAAACTTTCTGCTCCTGCATTGTTATTATATTCGCTTAAGATATCTTCTAAAGCTATCTGCTCAGTTGGTCTTGTATCTAAATAATCATCACTACAATTCTGATTCAAAAAACCTAGTGATAAGACTGATAAAAATATTATTTTCTTTTTCATAATTGATTCTAGTATTAAAATTTAACATTTACCCCAAAAACAAAAGAACGCAATGTAGGATAAGCATCCAATTCAACTCCTGTAAGTCTGTATGGATTACCATCCGCGTTCAATTCAGGAGAAAATCCTGAAAATTTCTGAAAGATAAAAGGGTTAATAGCACTTACATAAAACCTTAGAGAAGAAACATATTCTACAGGTTTATTAAAATTATATCCTAATGTAATATTATTTATTCTGAAAAAGTCTCCAGATTCTAAATAGTAAGTTGACGCAATAGGAACAGCATTGAAAGGTGCAGGATTTGCCGCAGCTGTGTTAGAAGCAGACCAAAAATGAGACGCTACATCATACTCAACATTTTCACCTGAAAATCTTTGTGCTTTCTTACCATTATAGACTTTATGACCAAATGCTCCGAAACCATTAATTGCTAAATCCACATTTTTATAACGTAAATCAACATTGATTCCGAGTGTAGATTTTGGAATATAGGATCCGAAGAATTTTCTATCTTCTGCGTCCTGAGATCCTGTTCTTCCATTACCATTGGTATCTACATATGTCATATTTCCGTCTGCATCAAGACCATTTGCTTCCCACAAATAAAAGCTTCCTAAAGGTTGTCCTACTGCTTGTTCACCAAAATATTTAGTCCATTGACCGTTACCTAAACTACCTCCTAAGATTGGGTTAACACTTGAAAAAATTTCATCAAGTGTATTTTTATTATTTGAATAGTTTGCATTAAATGAATAAGAGAAATTTTCCCCTGCTGTATCCTGCCATCCTAAATTTATTTCATAACCTTTGTTTGAAACTTTTCCAAGGTGCGAAAATCCTGAAATTGCAATCCCTGAAGAAGAAGGAGGTAAAGATCCTAAAATAATATTTGTTGTAACTTTATTATATAAATCAAAAGATCCACTCAATCTTCTATTAAAAAATGCAAAATCTACCCCTCCACTTGTTTCTTCTGTAATCTCCCAACCAAGATTTGGATCCAATAGTTGATTATTTGTTGTTCCATTTGCATTGTTTACCCCTCCAAATGAATAATTATAATCTGCACCTGAAGCTAAAGTAGGAGTATTTAAAGGTACATTTTGATTACCTAATCTCCCCCATCCTCCTCGGAATTTCAATAAATTTATTACGGAGTTATCTTTTAAAAAGCTTTCTTCAGAAACTACCCATCCAGCACCGAATGATGGAAAATTTCCCCATTTCTGACCTTCCGTAAACTGAGAAGATCCATCTCTTCTTATGGTAGCAGTCAATAAATATCGGTTCATCAACTTATATTGTGCTCTTCCGAAATAAGATAGAGTTCTGTTTTCGTTAAAATCTATACTGTTGAAATTAACTAAACTTGCGTTAGTCACATAATCAATACCATTAAGATTCCAATAATCACTATTTGCAGAAAGGTTTTGGCGAACCATTCTTAACCTGTTTGCTCCTGATCTAAAAGTAGTTTCAGTACCGACAGTTGCTTCAATATTATGAATTGATGCGAAAGTTTTATTATATGTTAAGTAATTTGTTAATTGCCAGTTGTAGTAATCCTCTTTTACATTAGTCAACTGATTCTTATAAGCTGGTGCAGCCTGACCAATTAATCTCACCCCATTGTCAAAAGCATAACTTTTAAAATTATAATACTCTCCACTAAATTGTGATGTAAATTTAAGTCCTTCAAACAAATCTATATCAAGCTTCAACCCTCCCTGCATCTGCATAGATTTTTGTCGCTCATTATTTAATTCTAATTGAGCCAATGGATTTCCTACATTATTAAACTGAGAAACTCCTGTTGGAGAAGCAAAACCATTTGCTCCTACAATAGAAACTCCATACTGTCCATCAGCAAAATAAACCGGCACAATTGGAGATTGCTTGTATGCTGAGGTAAACGCTCCTAATGGTTTGGGAGTAATATTAGAGAATGCAACACTTAGATTTTGTGCCAAAGTGATTCCTTTAGAAATTTTAAATTCGTTATTTGTTCTTACTGTTGCACGATTATAGTCAGTTCCTTTTAAAATGGCTTTCTCGTCATAGTTATTTAAACTTAAAAAATATTTTGCTTTATCTGAAGAACCTGAAATACTTACATTATGCTGATTATAAATACCTGTTCTAGTAATTGTATCAAACCAATCTGTATTTACAGGCTGATCCTGAGAAAATCTGGTCGTTCCTGAAGCTATGTTGTTATACAAGCTAAAAAGGTTACTACCCGCCATTTTAACTTTTTTCAAAGGGTTTCTAACCCCTATAAAACCATCATATTCTACGGTTACTCCTCTTCCTCTTCCGCTCTTAGTTGTAATAATTACAACTCCATTTGCACCTCGGTTACCATAGATCGCCAATGCTGATGCATCTTTTAGAACATCATAAGTCAGAATATCATTGGTATTAATATTGTTGATATTATCAGCAAATAAACCATCTACAACGTACAAAGGGGTTCTACCTCCCTCAACAGTACCCAAACCTCTTATTAAGATTGTTGGGGTCGATCCCGGTAAATCAGAAGCGGTAACCTGTACACCTGCTACTTTACCCTGAATTGCCTGTGATGCATTTAATACTTTTGTTTTGGATACTTCTTCTGCTTTTAATGAACTCACTGCTGAAGTATTGTCAATAGCTTTTCTGGATCCATATCCAATCATTACAACTTCTTCAATAGCTTGCTCTCTAGAAACTGTGTCCTGAGGAGTAGTCTGTCCGTTGACGTTCATTCCGAAGTAGAGAACGGCAATAAGACAGGAATACTTTAAATTAGTTTGTTTCATATAGTTTAATTTTATCTTGTTTTCTTTAATGTCGTCAGTTTGTTATGTTCAAAATAAGACATTATCTCAAAAATAGAAAAATTTATGAAAGTTGTTAATATTTCTTAAAAAAATTTTAATAAAGCTAGTTTTATTAGTTTATTTTTAAATTATCCACAATTTTAACTAATTCTTTTTTTATTTATATGGATAATTTTATCAATTTCGCATCACCTTTTTTTTCATTTTTTCATAATGAAGCAATAAAAAGATCCAAAAATGACAGCAAGAGTCCTTTTTTGAAATTTTTAACAAAAAAGGGCATTAAATTTGTCTTAAATTTAGGCTTGAAAAAATCTCATTATTGAAGTTTTTTGATGCAGAGTTTATTGTAACTACCTTTGGAGTTTTAAAAGGAATCAACAGTAACTCTTATTATTTTATTTAATAACAACAGTAATCCCTACTATGAAAAAATATATTTTTGCTGCAATTATCATTTTTAGTACAGCAGCAGTAATTACTACAAGTGTTCAGTCGTGTTCTACGCTTGCTACCACAGATTTAGGTTTAGCGGTCATCAAAAGAGTTCTGCTGGGCGGAATCAATAAAGGAGCCAATATCTACGGAAATAAAGAGGCTTTCCTACAGAATAATCTTGTAGACAAAGCGTTACCGGGCGAACTAAGAAATATTAACTCAACTCTGGAAAAAATTGCACCCTCCCTTGTTGCCAAACAAAGAGAATATATTGCCGAAGCGGCAGCCTATACCGTACAAATATCCAAGCCTATTCTAGAGAACGCTGTCAATAGTCTCAATGCACAGGATGTGACCCGCATTATTCAGGGTGAGAAAGGAACTGCCACCTTAATTTTAAAAGAAAAAACCCAGGCACAGCTTATCCAGGCTATTGCACCAAGAGTTGAGCAGGAACTTAATAAATATGGCATTGTAAAGACAATCAACACCGCTCTTTCGGGAAGCAATTTATTGGGAAGCCTTTTAGGAGGAAATACAAATAATGTCAACGCAGGCGGACTGAGCATTCTGGCTTCCGAACAGATTGTGAACGGACTTTTTAACATCATTGAAGACCACGAAAAGCAAAATTCCGCGACGCTTCTCGGACCTTTCGGGAAAAAATAATTTTTACTATCTTTAAGTATGGAAATATTACAAGGAAATAACCACGCAAGTCCTGAGGATTTTTATAATTCTTTAAAGGAAAAACTGGAAAACAATCATGATTTTCCGGAAGATTATCTGTTTAAATTCATCATTCCGACCGATGAAGCCAAGATTACCGAAATCTATAAAGTTTTCGACGGCATCAAATTTACCATGAGCAACCGCGAGAGTAAAAACGGCAAATATACTGCCTGCAACATCAATGCGTTCGTTTTGGACGCAGATCAGGTAGTGTTTATTTATCAGGAAGTGGCAAAAATTGAAAATGTTATTTTGTTATAGAATAAAAATTTTTAAATTACAGGGTTGGCAATTGCCGGCCTTTTTTGTTTACAAATAATGCATCAAACCAGCGGAGCAATCCGGAACTTACAAACACTGTTGTTTTAAATCAAATAAGTTCTCAGGAGTTTCTATATAACTTGCACGAGAATTCCATAATATCTCTTCGGAAGATAAAAAAGATTGTTCTAAACAAACGTAGAAGTCAGGACGTTTGCAAATATGTTTTTGATGATGGATATTTTTAATTTCACACTTTGTTAACGCAAGCTTCAGGCTCGTGCTGGGATTTTTTGATACGAGCAGGATGTTCGCACCAGTAAGTGAGAAATTTTCTTATCTGGATGAATTCACAGAGATATTTAAATAACATCTTATTATATACAATTTCAACATTTTTATGATTTAAGCTGATTCAATGTTTTGAATATTATGATGCATAAAAGCCAGAATAATTAGATAATTATTAAAATCATCATCAATGTCCATCTGATATATATTTTTAAGAAAAGGTTTTCTTTTTTAAATCTGATAACTTCTTTGTCATCTTCAAATCTGTGTAGTGTAAAAAAGGATCTGAAAAATCCGTATGATCTGAATTGATAGACTTCTGTAGAGTTTGGACCATAATAAAACAATCTGCTTTTGGATGATTCTATTTTAATTACTAGTTTCTCATCGGTATCAAAAAACTTTATATCATAAAATAAGAAACCTGAATATTTAATAGTTAAATACTGATTTACAATTTTCAGCTTCTCATTTATTCCACTCCAAAAACCAGCGATTTTCTCTCCTATCAAAATATTTTTCTCATCGAATAACTGATGTGAATTTTTAATTTTTTTTACAGTAAATAATTTCATACATAAGAAAATTAAAATTCGTAAATATCAACCAATTGCACATTATTAGGAATTTTCAATAGTTTTTTCATTTTACAGAATTCATTAAAACTTAGATTTTTATATGCATAGTTTTTATCTGTATCTAAAATCCAATAATCTTGTATTTTCTCATTAGGAATTTCGTAAGAATCTAAACAGTCATTAGGACTTCTCTTTTTGAGTCCTTGCCTTTCCGCAATAATAAACTCGTTGTATTTATTTATTCTAATGACTTTTGAAGGAATAATTTCTATTTCTGAATTCCATCCATCTTCGGGTGCAACAAAAATGATGTGGGAAGACGTACGTTGTAGAACATATCCTCCTGTAAGACTTTTTTTGAAGTCATGCACTCCCGGACCGTAGGCATGAAAAGGTAATGTCAAACTTTTTAAATGACTGAAATAAATTGTAAAAAAAAATACGAACGTCACTCCTGAGAATAACATAAGGGATTTTAATTTTCTGGTTTTCATCTCAATTGTTTTTTAAAAAACAACACTTTATTTTTTTCTTTTTGATTCAATTAAAATAGCACCATATGCTCCACGTTGTCCATATTTTTTATGGCTTTCTTCACTAGAAAGAACATTCACACTTTTTATTGTTTCAGGCTTGAGTTTCATCATTTTGGATTCTGAAATCCTCATATTGTCTAAAAAAATGAGAGGCTGGGTAGATTCTATATCTTCCTGATTTGGCATTCCCAGCCACATTGTTCTTCCAATAGTATCATTAACTGCCCTGAACCCACTCAAGCCTTTTTTAAAATCAATTTTTTTAACAGACTCCCCTGTTAAACTCTGAGCAGTTACTAATGTAGTATTTCCTGAAATCAAAATCCCTAGAGCAATCTTACTTAAGACAGAAAATCCAATATTTCTTTGTAATTGATGATCTGTAAATCTTCCACAGATATTTTTATATGATTTTAAATCATGATAAATTTTCTCATCTGAGCTTTCACTAAAATCCCTAACAATTTTAGAGCATACTTCACAAAATTTACCGTTTTCTTCAGGGGACATTGCATCCCAGTTCTCATTACAAGGTTTAGATATTTTTATTTTCATAATAATTGTATTACATAAATATATGAAATATATTGATCCACGAATCAAAACAAGAAAAGATTGTTTTAAACAAACGGAGAAGTCAGGCCGTTTGCAAATATGTTTTTGATGATTGATATTTTTAATATCACACTTTGTTAACGCAAGCTTCAGGCTTGTGCTGTGATTTTTAATACAAGCAAGATGTTCGCACCAGTGAAGGAGAAATTTTCTTATTGGACTGAGCTAAAAGAACATTCACTTAAAAGCTTTTACATTTTTCCCTTTATTCAGGCAACCATGACAGGATTTTTAGCGTCTTACAAATAAAGAATGCAATTGTTTTCAGAAACATTTTTTGTCTCTTTTTGATCAACCTAAAACATCACTATCATGAAAAAAACATTCTATATTCTGATACTTTCAGCAGGCACATATTGTTTTGCGCAAACAGATCAATTAGCCGTTTATGCAGGTGTCGAGATGCAGCCTGCAATCCGAAGTTATCAGCCTGCCGCACAATTCAATGCGAGAGCTTATCTTAATGAAAAAATTTCTTTGGGTGGTGCCGTCAGTTTTGCTCTGGAAAAACACCCTCAAAATTTCGGCTTTTCCGCAGAAAGAACCCGGTCTCAGCATACCACGCTCAACTTTATGGTTCAGAATGATTTTGCGAATACCGAAAAGCTTTTTTTTAGTACTTATCTTTCTACCGGAATGTATCTTGTGGCACTCGTCAATCCCGATGATAAAACGAACGAAATTTTTTATAATGATCTGGACGGTGTCTGGAACGCAAATCCATATAAAGTTCCCAGAAGACTCAACCGCGACTTATTCTATAACATTCAGGGCGGATTTGATTTTTCCTACAGACTTACCACGATCAGCAAAGAGAAAGTTTCACTTTACCTTACGTCACGGGCAGGTTACCAGTTCGTTTTCGGAAAAGGAGATTTCTCTACCGGAAGTCAGTTCACAAAACCGGTCTTTTCTTTGGGTGTGACCTTTAAAGCAAATAAATAAAAGCAAAACACATCAATGGCAGGAATATGAAAAAACTCAGCGGTCTGCTGAGTCATTATTTACGATGGTTTTCACCTTTCTTTACTTCCGAATTCTTCGCTGCTTTCACAAGCTCATTCGTATCGCTGTAGAGCAGTTGCCAACCGGGAACGTTTTTCATTGCCGTTAAAAGACCGAGGTACGTTTTCAGGTTTTTCTCAAGATCTTTGCGGATGGCACTTGCACTCGTCATTTGTCGGAGGTCTGCATTGGCTTCTGCCTGATCTGCAAACTGTAGTTCAAAATTTTCATGCTTGGCTTTCATATCTGCGAAAGCGGTATTTAAGGAAAGAGCCGTTATTTTCTGGGTGTTTTCCGGAGTTTCCAGTTCTTCGATCAGCTTTTTCATCTGTGCGGTTTGTGAAGAATAACTTAAACGATCCAGATTCAGTCCAAAAGTTTTGAAGATGCCGTACAAATCCTCCGCCAACTGATAATTGGGTGCAGAAGACAGCTTTCGATAACCGTTGAGAAAGGCTTTCAGATTGGTATAAGCCACATCCCTCTCATGATCTGCTGTGGCAACATCTTTTCCTTTTCCGCTGTAGATTTGTTTGGTGTAAACCTTATCGTATTCGGTGTAAGAGTTTTGCAAAGTTGTGGTAAGAGGATGATCGGTAATAACAGAATATTTGCCCGACTGACTGTTGGAAATAATTCTCTGAGCTAAAGTCGCAAGATCTTTGGTGCTCAGCTTAGTGAGTGTAATTTTCATACGTTTGCGTTTTTTAATTAATAATGATATTTCAAATATATAAAAATTAGAATATTATTTCATATTTCTTTACCTATTGATTTCTCAAAAAAATCTTCGACAGGTTAAGACTGACAACCCTACTACTACCTTTATATGATAACGTGTCAGGTTGAGCCTGTCGAAACCTTTGCGGTTAATCATAGCGATTTAAAAAAACTTCTTTGGTTACAAACAGTCTTGTTTCAAACCAACAGAGTGCTCTGGAAGTTACAAACAAGGTTGTTTTAAACTAAAGAAGTCCTCCGAAGGTTTCCCGCAACTTGTTGGAGACTTCCGAAGGACTACGGAAGTTACAGATAACTTTGTTTTAAACAAACGGAGGTGTTGGGAGGTTTGTTTTAGGGGTGGTTGTGAGGTTTTGCGGATGCAGGTGATGGTTTGTAAATAAATTTTTTATTTCTTTTCGTTTTAAGGGAAGCCGTAACTGTAATTTCATTATAATATATATCTTTGAAAACTAAATAATAAGGTATGAAAAAACTATTTACTCTCTTTGTTATATTATTGTCAATATATAATTATTCTCAAGTTGCAGTGAAAGGATATTACAGGAAGAATGGCACTTATGTTCAGCCACATGTAAGAACGCCACCAAATTCAACTATTACGGACAATTATAGTTATAAGGGTAATTACAACCCAAATACAGAATACACTACAAGTTCTTCGAGAACTTCTTCTCCAACAACTTCTAATTATTATAATAATTCTTCTTCATCTAATTATGATAAAGAATGGGTAAATGGTTATTATCGAACTGACGGAATTTATGTAAATGGTTATTATCGTAAAAAGAAAAGTACAACATCGAATTCTCCTAATTCAACGAATGCCTACTATGCAAAATCAAATTCTAGTAGCACTAATTATCCTACAAAAAAGTATGTTAATACAACCAATGTAAATTTAAGAAGCTCTCCCGAAGTATCCGATAATATAGTAGAGGAACTTGCTTTTTCAGACGAAGTAAAATTCTTAGAAAAAGTAGGATATTGGGATAAAGTTCAAGTAAGGCGGTATGTTCCCAGCACAAATAGCTATTCTACAATAGATGGTTTTATTAATAGTAGATATTTAACAACTTCCTCTAGTAATGAAAGCACTTACAATAATATTAAAGGTAGTGAATCAAAATATTTTAAGGTTAAAGTTGATAAAACTTATTTTCACAATACGCCTAACATTAAAGATGTTAGAAAAGCTTATTTAATTTATGATACTGAAATTTATGCGATTGCAGAATCAAAATATTTCATTTATATAGAATTTATAAATTCTTCTGGGCAAACAAGTATTGGATGGATATTGAAAGACGATTTGATAAGAGAATAAAAAAACAGATATGATTAAGCATTTTTACACATTTATAATATTGCTAACGTATAACTTTCTTTGTGGACAATCCATGGTTGGTTATACATATAATGAAGTTATTAATAAATACAGAAATGAAAATATAAAACCAATGAATAGCATTTACATTGGCAATAATGAGATTAAATCTTTGATGTTGGAGAGAAATGATTACAGAGTAACATATACCTTTAATCAATCAAATATTTGTACTCAAAGTTTGATTTTAGTGAAAAATAAAAGAACACTTCAAGAATTTATAGATTTTTATAATGAGAGATATACTTATACAGGATCCGATAATTGGGTTAGTGAAAAAAATATTCTTTGTATAAAATTATTTAATAAAGAAACTGTTCCAACTTTTCAAATTAAAGACTGTGGCAATTAAGTTTACAAAAAAAGCGAAATGACCCGATCTTTCGGATTTGCAATCCGTGAGCATTTACAAAAGCTAAGGCACGGATTATAAATCCGCACTATCATAGATAAAGATAAAAACCTGCCTCACAGCAGGTTCTATTATTTAAGTTGGTAAGCCAATCAAAATTTGAAAAACAAAATATTGTTGCTGACGCTGTCTCAACCACCCCGTCAATTCGCCTTTGCCGAATCGCCACCCCTCCATTGGAGGGGAACCCGTGCGAAAACAGCACCTTATTTCTGACAAAGTTAATCTCACCATTTTATCTTTAAACAAAAAAAAGACGTGTGGAGATTCCCCTCCTCCGGAGGGGTGGATTAATTTTCAAAAGAAAATTAAGACGGGGTGGTCAGTTCCATTTTGAAAAAAACGTAACTTCGTTCAAAACAAAAACATAAATGTTAGAAAAACAGATTTTAACACACATAAACGGCATTATTATCTATCGAAACTCCGTTGAAAACCTGCCTTACAATCCCCTACTTAAGCCTTTAGCAAAAGAAAAAAGAAAATTAGGAATTCTGTCAGAAGTGTTATTCTGGAAACAAGTTAGAAATAAAACTTTTCACCATATTGATTTTGACAGACAAAGAATCATCGGTAACTATATTGTTGATTTTTATGTAAAAACTTTGGGACTTGTGGTTGAGATTGACGGGACAAGTCACGACTTCAAACAGGAATATGATTTGGAAAGAACAAAGTTTCTGGAAAGTCTGGGTTTGAAAATTTTTAGAATTACCGATTGGGATGTAAAGCACAATCTCTCTTTAGCAATGAAAGATCTCGAGAATTTTATTGTTGAGAATTATAGTTGATGTTTGTTTAAGTTAACAGGGTGGCTTGCTTCATTCAACATAACCACCCCGTCAATTCGCCTTTGGCAAATCGCCCCCTCCATTGGAGGGGAATTCTTAGTCAAAGAGATTTTCATCTACAAAAGTTTATCTAAAAAAATGTAATCTTGCGAAAATGAACAACAAAAAGCTTTACATTATAGCAGGTTGCACGGTGCTGGTAAAACAACAGCTTCGTTCACTATTTTGCCTGAAATTCTGGACTGTAAAGAATTTGTAAATGCAGATGAGATTGCAAAAGGATTATCGCCTTTTCAGCCGGAAAAGGTTTCTTTCGAAGCTGGAAGGATAATGCTTAATAGAATTAATGAGCTATTATCAGAAAATGAAAACTTTGCTTTTGAAACAACATTATCCACTAAAAGCTATAAAAGTAAAATCATCGAAGCAAAGGCAAAAGGTTACAGAGTAACTTTACTGTTTTTTTGGCTTCAAAATATTGAGTTAGCTAAAGAACGTGTAATAACAAGAGTTTCTGAGGGCGGACATAATATTGAACCGGAAATTATTGCAAGAAGATATATCCGAGGAATTAAAAATCTATTCGATATTTATCTTCCTATTGTTGATGGAGCTTTAATTTTTGATAATTCCGAAGGGCAACATCAATTTTTAGCTGACAAACAAATTGATGGCTTAATGAACATCATAAATCACGAAAAATTTAACCTTTTAAAAAACTATTATGACAACAATTGAAATTCAGATAGAAGAAAGAAATAAAATACTGAAAGGGCTTGAAAAAACGTACGAAAAACTTTTGGAATTTAAAAAAAATAAAAAAAGTGAACTAGTAGTGCTGCGTGACAATAAGATTGTGAAAATCAAACTTTAATAAATTATTATGATGACAACACGTGTTCTATTTAACGTGAGTTCGGGATACGAATAAATAAATTTATGATACAAAAAAGCAGAAAAATTAGTATATTTAAGGTATTGAAATTCAAATATTTAACTAAAATATCTGCTATA
>NZ_JBVYOF010000035.1:0-1776 GCF_056133985.1 Chryseobacterium sp. L12
AGTGACATCAATAAATCCACATACTTATCCTCGCGTAGGCACAGGAACTGTGAATTATAATTCGACAGCGATAAATCCTCTGAATGGTGTTATGTACGGAATTCAGACTCCTACGTCAAATGTTTTGGTAGCCGTCAATGCAGACGAAACATCTGGTAATCACAAATCACGCAGTTGAAATTTTTTGAGATAAGTCTATGGGGTAATCCCAAATTCCGACGAACCATTTTCTGCGTTTTTTGGTGAGTGCAATCTTCAGTTTGAGTGTGTCACCTACTTTTTCAAAATAAGCTCCAATAGCAAAGGTTCTATATCGTAGTGTAGATAATGTTTTCTGCGTTTTTTCTTGAAGAACAAACAGCCTGAAAATTGACATCAGATTATAAGCAATCATCGAAAATATAAGTGCAGCTTCTGTAGGGAAAAAGCCTTTAAGGTTAAAACTTTCGGCTCCAAAATCTGCCTTTAATTCCTTGATTCGATTCTCTGCATCGCCTCTGTTTCGGTACGTTCTCCAAACATCTGTTGCCGATTGTTCTTGGTTGGTAATATAGGCTGAATAACGATAATTTCTATGGATTTCATCTTCCGGAAACAGGCTTAATATTCGACCTGCCGCATTCGGCCGTTGTGCTATTTTTTGCCTTACAATGACTATCCTTCTTGGCTTTTCCCAGTTTTTTGCTTGATAATATTTGTCGCAAATTTCGATGCCCTCATCAACTTTTATCCAAAAATCTTGCTGGTTTATCAAGTGTTGAATGGGGTGAGTAAATTTTGCAGCGATGATGTATTGGAGTGTTTTTAATTCAAGATAATCCATAATGTCTTTCTGGAAAAAACCACTATCCAAACGAACTAATCCTACTTTTTTATCCCCAAAATTTAAGAGTGTTTCTTCTAAAAATCCTACAAAATTATTTGCCGAAGAAGTATCACCGCTCCTGAGCCAAAAATTAGCGACCATCTTTACATCGTTCACAAATGCAATGATAGGATGATGGCTGTTTCTTCCTTTTTTCTTAGGATTGTAGCCTTTTTTTGCTCCCTCTTGCTCTCCGTATCGAGTAATTACAGATGAATCAATGTCTAACGTAAAATAATTGAGGTTCAAATTCTGAAAAAACCAACTGAAAAAATGATGCCCAACTTGCTGGTTGATGTGTTGTGTAAACTTGCCAAAATAGCGTTTATATGCGTCCTGAGCAGGGGTCTTTCGCCAGTCAAATATTTCCCCAAGAGCCTTATCTGCACGGGTAATTTCTGTGTGCAAAAAACGATTGGCGCCACACCAAATACTCGTAATAAAAGATTCAAGCAAAACTTCTTTTTTATAAGAATTATTGGAAAGTGACACAGGTAAAGATTCGCATTTTTCAATTTGCTCTCTAAAGCCGATTTTGTCCAACATTTGCTTTAAAAACACCATTCCTCCCCAAGGCGTAATCTCTTTATTGGTAAAGGATAGATCGAAATTCATCGCTTATTTTTTTCTACTGCTACGCAGTTGGATATTAGAATACTAAAATACTCTTTTTTTTCTATTGCGGAATTGGTCTGGCTGCGCCGCAGATTGGTTTGGATATCAGATTATTCATCGTAGATGTAACTCCTTTGGCAGAAGATGAAGATTATGAAGATATTGCAGATGAGCTGAAGGAATTCAGAAAAGTTTTCATCAATGCAAAAATTCTTGAAGAATCCGGGGAAGAATGGAAGTTTAATGAAGGCTGCCTTTCCATTCCGGATGTGCGGGAAGATATCACAAGAAATAGT